>NZ_JBWKVR010000008.1:0-228840 GCF_059421805.1 Rhodoferax sp. GW821-FHT02C08 | reverse complement strand
TATGCCCGCAATGTGCTGGACTTCCTCAAGCTCATCTTGACCAAGGAGGGCACGCTGAACGTGGACATGGCCGACGACATCGTCGCGGCTTGCCTGGTGACCCAGGCTGGCGCGGTAACCCGCAAATAACAACGACAAGCCACAAAGACAAGAACAAGGAGCAAGACATGGACATTCTTTCCCCGACGATCACCAACCTGATCATCTTCGTGCTGGCCATCTACGTGGGCTACCACGTGGTCTGGACTGTTACCCCGGCACTGCACACGCCGCTGATGGCAGTGACCAACGCCATCTCGGCCATCGTCATCGTCGGCGCCATGCTGGCGGCTGCGCTGACCGAAACCACCTTGGGCAAGACCATGGGCGTGCTGGCCGTGGCGCTGGCGGCGGTCAACGTGTTCGGCGGCTTCATGGTGACCCGGCGCATGCTGGAGATGTTCAAGAAGAAGGACAAGAAGGCCCCTGCGGCTGAGCAAGGAGCGGGCAAATGAGCATGAATTTCGTCACGCTGCTGTATTTGATAGCCAGTGTTTGCTTCATCCAGGCGCTCAAGGGCCTGAGCCATCCCACCACCTCCATCCGCGGCAATCTGTTCGGCATGGTCGGCATGGCGATTGCCGTGCTGACCACGGCGGCACTGATCGTCAAACTGGCGCAGGGCAACCTGGGTGGCATGCTGTATGTGCTGGTCGGCCTGCTGGCCGGCGCCGCCTACGGCGCCTGGCGTGCCAAGACGGTGGAGATGACCAAGATGCCCGAGCTGGTGGCCTTCTTCCACAGCATGATCGGCCTGGCCGCGGTGTTCATCGCCGTGGCGGCCGTGGCCGAGCCCTATGCCTTTGGCATCGTCGCCAAGGGCTTACCGATCCCGGTGGGCAACCGGCTCGAGCTGTTCCTGGGCGCGGCCATCGGTGCGGTGACCTTCAGCGGCTCGGTGATCGCCTTCGGCAAGCTCTCGGGTACCTACAAGTTCCGCCTGTTCAAGGGCGCGCCGGTGGTGTTCCCCGGCCAGCACAAGCTGAACCTGGTGCTGGGCCTGGCCACCATAGCTCTGGGCCTGGTATTTGCGGCCACCGAGAGCTGGCCGGCCTTCTTCGCCATGCTGGCACTGGCCTTCGTGATGGGTGTGCTGCTGATCATCCCTATCGGTGGCGCCGACATGCCGGTGGTGGTGTCGATGCTGAACAGCTATTCCGGCTGGGCCGCGGCCGGCATCGGCTTCAGCCTGAACAACAGCATGCTGATCATCGCCGGCTCGCTGGTCGGCTCCTCGGGGGCGATCCTGAGCTACATCATGTGCAAGGCCATGAACCGCTCGTTCTTCAACGTGATTGGCGGCGGCTTCGGCGGTGATGCGGCAAGCGCATCGGCGGGTGCGGCCGTGCAGCGCGCGGTGAAGAGTGGCAGCGCGGATGACGCGGCCTTTGTGCTGGGCAATGCCGAAACCGTGGTCATCGTGCCCGGCTACGGCCTGGCCGTGGCGCGGGCCCAGCATGCGGTCAAAGAGTTGGCGCAAAAGCTCACCGCGAAGGGCGTCAACGTCAAATACGCGATCCACCCGGTGGCCGGGCGCATGCCGGGCCACATGAACGTGCTGCTGGCCGAGGCCGAGGTGCCTTACGACCAGGTGTTTGAGATGGACGACATCAACGGCGAGTTCGGCCAGGTGGACGTGGCCATCATCCTGGGTGCCAACGACGTGGTGAACCCTGCCGCGCATGTGAAGGGCAGCTCCATCTATGGCATGCCCATCCTGGAGGCCTACAAGGCCAAGACCATCATCGTCAACAAGCGCAGCATGGCCGCCGGCTATGCGGGGCTGGACAACGAGCTGTTCTACATGGACAAGACCATGATGGTGTTTGGCGACGCCAAGAAGGTGGTGGAAGACATGGGTAAGGCCATTGAGTGAGTACCCTCCTCGCTCCCCACCTTGGCTTTGTTTATATACACTGCATGCGCAGACGAAATACGATCCGAGGCTAGTTACCCACACCCGGATACACGTCCATCCAGACTCCCCGAACATGCACACTTGATTGAGTCCACAAGCCTTCTACGCAGACCCCACCTGCACCATCAGCTACGAATTAAATAGCATGCGACTTCTTGGCATAGACCCCGGCCTGCAGACCACCGGCTTCGGCATCATCGACGTGGATGGCTCCAATCTCGGCTATGTAGCCAGCGGCACCATCAAGACCACGCACCTAGACCTGGGCCAGCTGCCGGCGCGCATCAAGATCCTGTTCGATGGCATTTGCGAAGTCAGTGCCCGCTACCAGCCAGACGCAGCATCGGTCGAGATCATTTTCGTGAACGTGAATCCACAATCGACTCTGCTATTGGGCCAGGCCCGCGGCGCCTGCCTGGCCGCGCTGGGCTGCGGCAACCTGCCGGTGTCCGAATACACCGCGCTGCAAATGAAGAAAGCCGTGGTCGGCCACGGCCGGGCCGACAAATCGCAGGTGCAGGAAATGGTCAAGCGCTTGTTGAAGCTGCCCGTGCTACCGGGCAAGGACGCGGCCGACGCGCTGGGCATGGCCATCACCCACGCACACGTAGGCCACGCCATGGCCCGTCTGGCCCAAGCCACACCACTGGCCCGAAAAACCAGCGGCATGTACCGCGACGGGCGCACGCACTAGATCAGCTGTGGCCAATGGCGAGGTGTGAACTGGCCGGTTCGTCGTTGAGCTTGAAGCGGCGCACCGCGCTGTTCAGATGCGCGCACTGCTCACGCAGCGATTCCGAAGCGGCAGCCGACTCCTCCACCAGCGCGGCATTCTGCTGCGTCATAGTGTCCAGATGCTGCACGGTGGCCCCCATCTCGCCGATGCCACGGCCCTGCTCGGCGGCCGAAGTGGCGATCTCCCGAATGATGTCTGCCACGCCGCGCACGCTACCCACGATTTCACCCATGGTCTGCCCTGCATCGCGCACCTGCTGGGCACCGCTATTGACGCTAACCACCGAGGCGCCGATCAGGGATTTGATTTCGCCAGCGGCCTGGGCCGAGCGCTGGGCCAAACTGCGCACTTCGCTGGCCACCACGGCAAAACCACGACCCTGCTCGCCGGCGCGCGCGGCTTCCACGGCGGCATTCAATGCCAGGATGTTGGTCTGGAAAGCGATGCCATCGATCACACCAATGATGTCAGCGATTTTCTTGGAGCTGGCATTGATGTCGTCCATGGTGCGCACCACCTTGGACACCGCCGCGCCGCCGCGCTCGGCCACCTCGGCAGCACTCGCAGCCAGGCGATTGGCGTGGGCAGACGAGTCGCTGTTCTTCTGGGTGGTTTCATGCAGCTGCTCCATGGAGGCGGAGGCCTCTTCCAAACTGGCTGCGGTTTGTTCGGTGCGGTTGCTCAAGTCCTGGTTGCCGGACGCCATTTCGCCGCTGGCCAAGGCAATACGCTCGCCGGCCTCCATCACCTGACGGACCAGGCCGCGCAACGCGTCCTGCATCAAGCCCATGGCCTGCACCAATTGGCCTACCTCGTCCTGGCGTGTCGCACTGACCTCGTCCGACAAATCACCCTGGGCGATACGGTTGGCCAACTCCTGAGCACGGGACAGCGAACCGGTAATGGAGCGTACCGTTATGACTGTCACAGGCACCAAAACCAACAACGCCAGCACTACGATGCCAATCTGCAAACGCAGCAGCATATTGGTGCGTGTATCGATGTCGTGCACCGCCGCACGCATCTGGGCGTGCGAGTTGACCGACAATTCACCCAATAACTTGTCTACCGTATCCATTTGCGGAGCCACACGCCCGGCATAAGCGGCTGCCACCGATCCATCGATCTGAGCAGCCTCGATCTGCCCCAGCACCGGGGTGATCGCATCTTCGTATTCCTTGAGCAGGGCCGGCGCCTTGCTGAGTGTCTGCACTGGGCCGGTGGCCGCGTATTTGCCTTGCAACAGCTGGCCCATCTGCTTGCGCAGCGAGGCCAGGGACTGCCCCCAGGAGGTTCGCAGAGTGGCCACCTCAACCGCGTTATTGGCGTTGACGATGGCGTCTTTTTCAATACGCCGCACCTGTGCCAGCGAGAAGCGCAGCTCGCCCACGTCCACCAGCACCTGCACCTGGTCGTCCACCATGGCATCCATGGTGGAACGGGTGTCGTTCAGTGCCCAGGTGCCGACCACGCCGACCAAGAGAAGCACAGCCAATGAAAATGCCATGCTGAAGTACAGCCTGGCGCGGATGGACAACATTTTCATAGCAAGCACAGGGCACCCCTTGTGTATCAAAAGGTTACGATAACGCAACTTTCGTTCCAGCCTAAGAGGGTAATCCAGGCAACTACCGGAATGTCAAAAACTTTGCTGGGCATTAGCGCAGCGAATACCGGACCACCTCCAGCGACGGCGCTATGCAATACGTTCGAGTACCAGAACACCGAAAAACCCCAGTGCCGCCAGCACGGTCCACTTCAAGATGCGCAGCCCCCAGAGTCGAAAGCGCTGCTGCCCCGTGCCGACATAGAACGCAAAGCACACACCGGCCCCCAGCAACAGGAACAGCACGGCCCAACGAAACAGCAGCATGGCTTGAGGGCTACCAGGCCCGCGCGAGCTGGGCGAAGCCGCTAGGCGCCTTGGCGGCGTCTTCGAAGGTCACGATCTCCCAGGCATCCGGGCGCAACATTAGTTCACGAACCAATTTGTTATTCAAGGCATGGCCGGACTTCATGGCGGTATAGCTGGCCAGCAGCGGCTTGCCCAGCATGTACAGGTCGCCCATGGCATCCAGCACCTTGTGCTTCACGAACTCGTCGTCATAGCGCAGGCCGCCGGCATTCAGCACCTTGTAGTCATCCATCAGAATGGCGTTGTCCATGCCGCCGCCCAGGCCCAGGCCGTTGGCACGCAGCATCTCGGCATCGCGGGTGAAGCCAAAGGTACGGGCGCGGGCGATGTCGCGGGTATAGGAGCCAGAACCCAGGTCGAACTCCACATGCTGGCCAGTGGAATCCACCGCCGGGTGGTCAAAGATGATGTCGAAACTGAGCTTGTAACCGTAGTAGGGCTCCAGCCGCGCCCATTTCTCGGCGCTGCCTGTGCCTTCGCGCACTTCCACTGGCTGGGTCACGCGCAGGAAGCGGCGCGGCGCGTTCTGCAACTCGATACCCGCCGTTTGCAGCAGGTACACAAAGGCCGCCGCCGAACCGTCCAGGATAGGCACTTCTTCGGCAGTGATATCCACATACATATTGTCGATACCCAGGCCGGAGCAAGCCGACATCAGATGCTCGACAGTAGACACTTTGGCCGAACCGACGGACACGGTCGTGGCCATGCGGGTATCGGTTACTGCCGTCACCGTCATGGGGATCTCGACAGGCACAGCCAGGTCGATGCGCCGAAACACAATGCCAGTATCCGGCGGTGCCGGCCGCAAGGTCAGCTCGACCCGCTGACCGGTATGCACGCCCACACCGACGGCACTGGTCAGGGACTTGAGAGTTCTTTGCTTGAGCATGCTGCGATTTTAGTTGCCCGCCCCGCCAACCACGATCAGCATGGTTGATGGCGGAGATTGGCGAAATTCATCCCCAAACCGCTTTTGCAGCGCCTCCCGGGCAGGCCTGGCCCACCCAAGAGGGCTTCATCAGTCGGCTTGCTTGCGTAGAAACGCCGGGATTTCGTAGTCGTCCATGCCGCCAGAGGACAAAGCGTCCACACGGGCACTGGCCTGGGTGCGGTTGGGCGTGCGCCACACGGCCGGACCGCGCAGGGCTTCGTAATCCGGCTGGGCAATGCCGCCCGTGGCAGCAGCGCCGGCGCCCATGCCCGTGGTCGGCAGGGTGAAGCCCACGTTGTCGGTACCCGTGCGTTGCACCACCACCTGCAGCGGGGCCGCTGCGCGGCGCTTGCTCAAGCCGGTGGCCACCACAGTCACGCGGATCTTCTCGCCCAGGCTGTCGTCATAAGCCGTGCCGTAGATCACATGCGCGTCAGGCGAAGCGTAGGCGCGGATGGTATTCATGGCCAGCTTGGATTCGCTCAGTTTCAGCGAGCCCTTGGCGGCGGTGATCAGCACCAGCACGCCCTTGGCGCCCGACAGGTCGATGCCTTCCAGCAGCGGGCAGGCCACAGCCTGCTCGGCAGCGATACGGGCACGGTCCGGGCCATCTGACACCGCGGTACCCATCATGGCTTTGCCGGGCTCGCCCATGACGGTGCGCACGTCTTCAAAGTCGACGTTCACGTGGCCGGGCACATTGATGATTTCGGCAATACCGCCCACCGCGTTCTTCAACACGTCGTTGGCATGGGCAAAGGCTTCGTCCTGGGTGACGTCGTCGCCCAGCACTTCCAGCAGCTTCTCATTCAGCACCACGATCAGCGAGTCCACATTGGCTTCCAGCTCGGCTAGGCCGTTATCAGCATTGGCCATGCGCTTGGGGCCTTCAAAGTCGAAAGGCTTGGTGATCACGCCCACGGTCAGAATCCCCATTTCCTTGGCCACGCGCGCGATCACGGGTGCTGCGCCGGTGCCGGTACCGCCGCCCATGCCGGCAGTGATGAACAGCATGTGTGCACCATCGATCGCAGCGCGGATATCGTCCACCGCCATTTCGGCTGCTTCACGCCCCTTGTCGGGTTTGCTCCCAGCGCCCAGGCCGCTCTGGCCCAGCTGGATGGTCTTGTGCGCCACGCTGCGGCCCAGGGCCTGCGCGTCGGTGTTGGCGCTGATGAACTCCACGCCTTGCACCGAGCAACCAATCATGTGCTCGACAGCATTGCCGCCGCCGCCGCCGACACCGATCACTTTGATCTGGGTGCCCAGGTTAAATTCTTCGACTTCAATCATTTCGATAGGCATATGTTTCTCCTGATATTCCAATTAAATGCAGTTGCGTGTATGAATGTGTTTGTTGTTTTTCTAAGAGGCATTTCACCTCCAGGGCGGATGGCAACTTCGCCATCGCCCGTTTAAAGGGGGACTTCCCCGCGCCAGCCAGATCTTGGTTTGCATGGTCAGAAATTCCCCACAAACCAGTCTTTGACGCGGCCGACCGCAGTCTTCATCGAGCCGTTTTTCTGGGCTACCTTGAAGCCGCGCAGACGGCCGATACGCGCCTCTTCCAGCAAGCCCATGACGGTGGCCGCACGCGGCTGGGCCACCATGTCAGACAATGCACCGCGGTACTTGGGCACGCCGCGGCGCACCGGTTTCAAAAAGATGTCTTCGCCCAGTTCGACCATGCCGGGCATGACTACGCTACCGCCGGTTAAAACGATGCCGCTGGACAAGACTTCTTCAAAGCCCGACTCGCGGATGACCTGGGCCACCAGCGAATAGATTTCTTCGACACGCGGTTCGATCACACCAGCCAGCGCCTGGCGGCTCAGCATGCGCGGGCCACGGTCGCCCAAGCCAGGCACTTCCACCTGGGCTTCCGGGTCGGCCAGCAATTGCTTGGCGTAGCCGCTTTCGACCTTGATGTCTTCCGCGTCCTTGGTCGGCGTGCGCAAGGCCATGGCGATGTCGCTGGTGATCAGGTCGCCAGCGATCGGAATCACCGCCGTGTGACGGATCGCGCCGTTGGTGAAGATAGCCACATCAGTCGTGCCCGCGCCAATGTCCACCAATGCCACACCGAGCTCGCGTTCATCTTCGGTCAGTACCGACAGGCTGCTGGCCAAGGGGTTCAGCATCAGCTGGTCCACATCCAGACCGCAGCGGCGCACGCATTTGATGATGTTCTCTGCCGCGCTCTGGGCACCGGTCACGATATGCACCTTGGCCTCCAGGCGGATGCCGCTCATGCCGATGGGCTCTTTCACGTCCTGGCCGTCGATGACGAACTCCTGCGGCTCGACCAACAGTAGGCGCTGGTCGGTACTGATGTTGATCGCCTTGGCGGTTTCCACCACGCGGGCCACGTCGGCGGCCGTGACTTCGCGGTCTTTCACCGCCACCATGCCGCTGGAATTGATACCGCGGATATGGCTGCCGGTGATGCCGGTATAGACGTGCGAAATCTTGCAGTCAGCCATCAGTTCGGCCTCTTTCAGTGCCAGCTGGATGCTTTGCACCGTGGCGTCGATATTCACCACCACGCCGCGCTTCAGCCCGTTGCTCGGGGCCACGCCAAAGCCGGCCAGCTTCAGCTCGCCACCGGGCATGACTTCCGCCACCACGACCATCACCTTGGCCGTGCCAATGTCTACGCCGACGACCAAGTCTTTGTACTCTTTTGCCATAGTTCGTCCTGTATCAGTCTATTTTCCAAAGCACCCTGGCCGGCTTACGGGCCGCCAGGGCGCTGTGGGAAATGGATTCAGTGGTCCACCGGCAGCGCTTTGCGCACTGCGGGTGCAACCACTGTCGTCACGCCACGCAAGCGCAGCGCATAACCCTCGCCGTAACGCAAATCTGCTTGCTCCACCGCATTCGCTCCACGCCCGTACTGGCGCGCCACCTGGGTCACCGTGCCCAGAAAACGCTGCAGGCGCTGCGTGATCTCGTCGCTGGTGCCGCGACCCAGCTCGATCACACCGCCGGAATCCAGTTGGGCGCGCCAGCCGCCCCGGTTGGTCAGCTCCAACTCGTCCAGCGACACATCCAACGGGGTAAACATGGGCTCCAGCGTGTGGTACATGCCCAGCACCTGGCTGGACTGCCCGTCGGGACCGTTGAGGTGAGGCAGGTCATCGCGCTCCACCTCGTCCACGTTGGCCTCGAAGACTTCGCCAAAGTTGTTCAGCAGGCGGGACGAATCCTCATCCCCCCAATAAGCCGCCACCTGGTGCTCCTGCAGCACCACCTTCAAACGATTGGGAAACTCACGGCGCACAACGGCCCGGCGCACCCAGGGCACGGCCTCGAAGGCGGCACGGGTCGCAGCCAGGTCCACGGTGAAGAAGGTGCCCTTGATCTTGCCGCCCAGGTTGGCGCGCAGCGTGACTTCGTTGTTGTGCGCCACGTCGCCCACCACCGAGATCGACTGGATGGCAAACATGGGCTGGCGCGCGGCCCATTTCACCAGGCCGGCCACGCCCAGGACGAGCGCGCCCAGGAACAGCACCGAGGCGGTGGCGTTCATGAGTTTCACGTCCATGGGGGTGGGCAGCTTTTGCATACTCAGGCGGCCTAGCTTCCGTAATCCAGGGCCGCCGACTGCAGCAGGCGCAGGCACAGGGCCTCATATGACAGGCCTGCCGCGCGCGCCGACATGGGTACCAGGGAATGGCCGGTCATGCCGGGCGAGGTGTTGATTTCCAGCAGATAGGGCTTGCGCGTCTTGGCGTCAATCATCACGTCAGCACGGGCCCAGCCGCGGCAGCCCAGCGTCAGATAGGCCTGGCGCACCATGGCCTGGATGGCGGCCTCTTCGCCGTCGGGCAGGCCGCAGGGCACCAGGTACTGGGTCACGTCGGTAAAGTATTTGTTCTGGTAGTCGTAGTTGCCTTCGGGCGCCACGATGCGTATCACCGGCAGCACCTCGGCCTGTGCGCCGCTGCCCAGCACGGGTACGGTCACCTCGTCACCGCTGACGAATTGCTCGCACAGCACGCTGGGGTCCAGCTGTGCGGCCAGGGCATAAGCAGCATCGCACTGCTCCAGGCTCATGACCTTGGTCAAGCCGATGGTGGAGCCTTCGCGCGCAGGCTTGACGATCATGGGTGCGCCCAGCTGGGCGAAGGCGGTGCGCGCAGCCTCGGCGCTGTCCACCACAAACCAACCAGGGGTAGGCAGACCTTCGGCGCGCCATATGCGCTTGGTCATGACCTTGTCGATACCGATGCTGGAGGCCATCACGCCGGAGCCGGTGTAAGGAATGCCCAGCAATTCCAGCGCACCCTGCACCGTGCCGTCTTCGCCAAAGCGGCCATGCAGTGCAATGAAGCAACGCGCAAAGCCATCGCGCTTGAGCTCGGACAGATCGCGCTCGCCGGTGTCGAAGGCATGGGCGTCCACGCCCTGGCTGCGCAGCGCGGCCAGCACGCCGGTGCCGGACATCAGCGAGACTTCGCGCTCTGCCGATGCGCCGCCCATCAGCACGGCGACTTTTCCGAGGTTTAGGTTATTTGCGGTCATAGCGCAGACGCTGCCTCCACTGCATGCTCTTTTTTCGATAGCATTTCGACCACCTTGGCCGGCACGGTGCCGATGGAGCCCGCCCCCATGCACAGCACCACGTCACCATCGCGGGCGTTGTCGTAAATGGCCTGCGGCATGGTGGCGATGTCGTCCACAAACACCGGCTCCACCTTGCCCGCCACGCGCAGCGCGCGTGTCAGCGCACGGCCGTCTGCCGCCACGATGGGCGCCTCGCCTGCAGCATAGATTTCAGACAGCAGCACCACGTCGGCCTCGCCAATCACCTTGACGAAGTCCTCGAAGCAGTCGCGGGTGCGGCTGTATCGGTGCGGCTGGAAGGCCAGCACCAGACGCCGCCCGGGGAAGGCGCCGCGCGCTGCAGCCAGGGTGGCGGCCATTTCAACCGGGTGGTGGCCATAGTCGTCCACCACGCTGAACTGCCCGCCACCCTGCGCTGGCAGATCGCCATAAGGCTGGAAGCGCCGGCCCACGCCCTGGAAGCTGGCCAGGGCACGCTGCACGGCTTCATCAGGGATATTCAGCTCCACCGCCACGGCGATTGCCGACAGTGCATTCAGCACGTTGTGCCGGCCGGCTAGATTCAAAACCACTGGCAGATCGGGCAAGGTCACGCCGTTGCGCCGCTCCACCGTGAAGTGCATTTGACCGCCCACAGCGCGCACGTCGATGGCGCGCACCTGGGCACCCTCTTCAAAGCCGTAGCTGGTAATGGGGCAGGTCACATCCTCCAGGATGGAGCGCACGCCGGGGTCATCGGTGCACAGAATGGCCGTGCCGTAGAACGGCATGCGGTGCAGAAAGTCCACAAAGGCCTGCTTCAGGCGGCCCAGGTCATGGCCATAGGTTTCCATGTGGTCGGCGTCGATATTCGTCACCACGGCCATCACTGGCAGCAGGTGCAGAAAAGACGCGTCGGACTCGTCGGCCTCGACCACGATGTAGTCGCCGTTGCCCAGCTTGGCGTTGGCGCCCGCGCTGTTCAACCGGCCACCGATCACAAAGGTCGGGTCCAGACCGGCCTCCATCAGCACACTGGACACCAAGCTGGTAGTGGTGGTCTTACCGTGCGTGCCGGCAATCGCAATGCCCTGCTTCAGGCGCATCAGCTCGGCAAGCATCAGGGCGCGCGGCACGATGGGCACATGGTTCTCGCGCGCGGCCAGCACCTCGGGGTTGTCGGCCTTGACCGCCGTGGAGGTGACGATGGCATCCGCCCCGGACACATTCGCCGGGTCGTGGCCGATAAAGGTGTGTATGCCCAGGCCGCCCAGACGGCGCAGCGTTGCGCTGTCGGACTGGTCCGAGCCCGACACCACATAGCCCAGCTTGTGCAGCACCTCGGCAATCGCCGACATGCCCGAGCCGCCAATGCCGACAAAGTGCAAATGTCTTACAGCGTGTTTCATGCGGCGAGCTCCTCACAGGCGGCGACTACGGCTTCGGTAGCCCCTATTTTTTGCATCATTTTTGCCTTTTGCGCAGATTCCACCAGCGTGGATCGCTCTAATTTCTGTAGCATTTCTGCCAATCCCTGGGGCGTCAGTTCGCGCTGAGGCAGCAGCCAGCCTGCGCCGGCCTGCACCAGGAACCGCGCATTCACCGTCTGGTGATCGTCCACCGCCGCTGGGAACGGCACGAACAGCGCTGCCGCGCCCACGGCGGCCAGCTCGGTCACCGTGCTGGCGCCGGCTCGGCAAATCACCAGATCGGCATCCGCATAGGCCTGGGCCGTGTCGTCGATAAAAGGCGTCAGCTCGGCCTCCACGCCGGCTGCGGCATAGCTGGCGCGCAAGGCGTCGATCTGCTTGGCGCCGCTCTGGTGCAGCACACTGGGGCGCTGCACAGCTGGAATCATGGCCAGCGCCTGGGGTACGGCGTCGTTCAAGGCCTTGGCCCCCAGGCTGCCGCCCACCACCAGCAGACGCAAAGGCCCGCTGCGCTGCGCGAACCGGCTGGCCGGATCGGCCTGGTGCAGGAAAGCGGTACGCAGCGGATTGCCCACCCAGCGGCCACGCGGCAGCACATCCGGGAAGGCAGTAAACACCCGCTTGGCCAGCCGCGCCAGCAGCTTATTGGCCGTACCGGCCACGGAGTTTTGCTCGTGCAGCACCAAAGGTTTGCCCATCAGCGCAGCCATCACGCCGCCAGGGAAGGTGATGTAGCCCCCCAGGCCCAGCACCACGTCCGGGCGCACCCGGCGCAGCACCTGCATGCTTTGCCAGCAGGCTTTGCCCAGGCGCAGCGGCAGGCGCAGCAGCGTGCCCAGGCCCTTGCCACGCACACCGCCAAACTCCACCGATTCAAAGGCAAAGCCACGCGGTGGCACCAGCTGCTGCTCCATGCTGCCAGGCACGCCCAGCCAATGCACGCGCCAGCCGCGTTCGCGCAGGGCCTCGGCCACGGCCAGGCCCGGGAAGATATGCCCCCCAGTGCCACCGGCCATGACGAGTGCGCAACGTTGCTGGGTCATACCCTGACTCCATGCATCAATTGGCGGTTCTCAAAGTCCACTCGAAGCACTACCGCAAGAGCAATCAGGTTCCACAAAATGGCCGATCCGCCGAAACTCATCAACGGCAGGGTCAGACCCTTGGTGGGCAATGCGCCCAGGTTCACGCCCATATTGATGAAGGTCTGGAAGCCCATCCACAGGCCCACACCCTGCGCCACCAGGCCGGCGAACAGACGGTCCAGGGCGATGGACTGGCGGCCTATGTGCATGATGCGGCGTATCAACCAGAAGAACAGGCCGATCACGCAGATCACGCCCACCAAGCCAAATTCTTCGCCGATCACGGCCAACAAAAAGTCGGTATGCGCCTCGGGCAGCCAGCTCAACTTTTCGACACTGCCGCCCAGGCCCACGCCAAAAATCTCGCCACGCCCAAAGGCGATCAGCGAGTGCGATAGCTGGTAACCCTTGCCCAGAGCGTGCTTCTCGCTCCACGGGTCGAGGTAGGCAAAGATGCGCTCGCGCCGCCATTCGCTGAAAGCGATCATCAGCCCGAACGCGGTCACCAGAATGGTGGCGATCAGGAAGAACATGCGCGCATTCACGCCGCCCAGAAACAAAATGCCCATGGCGATCACGGCGATCACCATAAAGGCGCCCATGTCCGGCTCGGCCAGCAGCAGCACGCCAATCACGGCCACGGCCGCGCCCATCGGCAGCACGGCGCGCAAGAAGTTTTCCTTCACGTCCATCTTGCGCACCATGTAGTCGGCCGCGTACACCACGATGGCGAACTTGGCCATCTCCGACGGCTGAAAATTCATGATGCCCAGGGGCAGCCAGCGCCGCGCGCCGTACACCACCCGACCCACCCCGGGAATCAGCACCGCCACCAACAGCAGCAGCGAAACGATGAACAGCCAGGGTGCCCAGCGCTCCCAGGTGCGCATTGGCACCTGGAAGGAGATCAAGGCAGCCACAAAGGCCACACACAGAAAGGCCGCGTGGCGCACCAAAAAGAAGTTGTGGTCGTACTTGGCGAAGCGCGGGTTGTCCGGCATGGCGATGGAGGCGGAATACACCATCACCAGCCCCCAGGCCAGCAGCGCCACGGTGACCCATACCAGGGCCTGGTCAAAGCCATGCACGCGTGCCGGCTGGCTGGGCGTGCGCGAAAAGCCGCTGGCACCCAGGCGTACAGGCAAGGCATCGGCCGCGGCCTTGGGCAGGCCCTTGAACCAGTCACTGAAGCGCAGGGACAGGCCGCTCATGCTGCGTCCCCCATGTCGCCATTTGCCAGCGCCTGCACGGCCTCAACGAACACCTGGGCCCGGTGTTCGTAGTTCTTGAACATGTCAAAACTGGCGCAGGCGGGTGACATCAGTACCGCATCGCCCGGGTGGGCGCGCTGCGCCGCCAGTTGCACGGCATCGGCCATGCTGGCTGCATCCACCAATGCCACGCCAGCACCTTCCAGCGCACTGCGGATCAGCGGCGCGTCGCGGCCGATCAGCACCACGGCGCGCGCGTAGCGGGCGACAGGCGCGGCCAACGGCGTGAAGTCCTGGCCCTTGCCCTCGCCGCCCAGAATCAAAACAATGCGGCGATCGGCGCCCAGGCCGACCAGCGCCGCCACGGTGGCCCCTACATTCGTGCCCTTGCTGTCGTCGAAATACTCGACTTCGCGCACCGTGTTCACCGACTCCACGCGGTGCGGCTCGCCCTGGTATTCGCGCAGGCCATACAGCATGGGCGCCAGCGCGCAACCAGCGGCGCTGGCCAACGCCAAGGCGGCCAATGCGTTCACCGCGTTGTGCCGACCGCGGATGCGCAGGGCATCGGCCGGCATCAGGCGCTGGATGTACAAGTCGTCGGCAGCTTCGCTGCGTTTGCGCTTGGTCTCATCGGCCTCCAGCGCGCGCACCAGCCAGGCCATGCCGTTGACGATTTCGATACCGAAGTCGCCGGGCCGCTGCGGCATATCTGCACCAAAGGTGATGTGACGACGCAGCTGCGGCTTCTGCAGGCGCAACTTGATGGGCGCGGGCAACATGGCCATCACGCCCGGGTCTTCGCGGTTCAGCAGCATCAGGCCATGCTGGCCAAAGATACGGGCTTTGGCTGCGGCATAGGCCTGCATGCTGCCGTGCCAGTCCAGGTGGTCCTGCGTCAGGTTCAATACAGCGGCCGCCGTCGGCTCGAACCCCCTTGTCGCATCCAGTTGGAAGCTGGACAGCTCCAGCACCCAGACCTCGGGCAAAGTAGCGGCATCCATATGGCCGGCCAGGGTGTCCAGCAGCGTGGGGCCGATATTGCCGGCCACGGCCACGGTCTTGCCCGCACGCGCCACCAGTTGGCCGGTCAGCGAGGTTACCGTGGTCTTGCCATTGGTGCCGGTAATAGCCAACACGGCGGGTTGGTAACCCAGGACTTCAGCCGGGGCCGCAATCACCGGGGCCTCGCCTTCATCCGACAGCTCTACGGGAGCCGCTTCTTCCTCGGGCTCGGGCTGGACTTCGCTCTCTGGCGCGGCGGCGGTCTGGCGCAAATCGGCCAGCGCCTGGGCAAACAGGTCCAGCTCGCCGCCCACACGCAGGCCGGCGCGCTGCGCCTCGTCCAGCACCGGGGCCAAGACGTCGGGAGCCAGGCCCGGCGAGCGGTAGATCGCCTGCATGCCGTTCGCCAGTGCCGCCGTAAACGGGCCACCGATAAACACGGCGCCAGGTACTTCCTGCTGCAAGGTGGCCAGCTGCGGCGGCGCCTCGCGCGTGTCCGCCACCGTGACCTGCGCACCGTGGCGGGCGCACCAGCGCGCCATGGCCAGGCCGGACGCACCCAGGCCCAGGATCACGACAGGAAGGTCTTGCAGGTGGCGCATGGGCTTAACGCAGCTTCAGGGTGGACAAGCCCACCAGGCATAGCAACATGGTGATGATCCAGAAGCGCACGACGACCTGCGTTTCCTTCCAGCCGCTTTTTTCGAAATGGTGGTGCAGTGGCGCCATCTTCAGGATGCGCCGACCGGTGCCGTATTTTTTCTTGGTGAACTTGAACCAGCTGACCTGCAGCATCACGGACAAAGCCTCGACCACGAAGATGCCGCCCATGATGGACAGCACCACTTCCTGGCGCACGATGACGGCAATGGTGCCCAGAGCACCGCCCAGGGCCAGAGCCCCCACATCGCCCATGAACACCTGGGCCGGATAGGCGTTGAACCATAAAAAAGCCAGGCCGGCACCAGCCATGGCGGTACAGAACACCAGCAGCTCGCCCGCGCCCGTGATGTGCGGCAAAAACAGATAGCGCGAAAACACCGAGCTGCCCGTCACATAGGCAAACACGCCCAGCGCCGAGCCCACCAGCACCACCGGCATGATGGCCAAGCCGTCCAAGCCGTCGGTCAGGTTCACCGCATTGCTGGAGCCCACGATCACCAGATAGGTCAGCACCACAAAGCCCAGCACGCCCAGGGGATAGCTCACCTCTTTGAAGAAGGGCAGCATCAAACCGGCTTTGGGCGGCAGGTTCAAATCAAAGCCAGACTGCACCCAGCTCAGGAACAGCTCCAGCACCCGCAAATTGGAGTTTTCAGAAATGCTGAACACCAAATACAAAGCGGCCACCAGGCCGATCAGCGACTGCCACATGTATTTCTCACGTGAACGCATACCTTCCGGATCTTTGTTGACCACCTTGCGCCAGTCGTCCACCCAGCCTATGCCACCAAAGCCCAGGGTCACCAGCAGCACGATCCAGACAAAGCGGTTCGACAGATCCACCCACAGCAGGGTGGAGATGGCAATGGACAGCAGGATCAGCACGCCGCCCATGGTGGGCGTGCCCTGTTTGACCAGGTGGCTTTCCATGCCATAGCCACGGATGGGCTGGCCGATCTTCAGCGCGGTCAGGCGGCGGATCACAGCCGGGCCGGCAGCAATGCCGATCAGCAAGGCCGTCATGGCCGCCATCACCGCACGGAAGGTGAGGTACTGGAAAACGCGAAAAAACCCGAACTCGGGCGCCAGGGTTTGCAGCCACTGGGCAAGACTAAGCAGCACGGGACGGTTCCTTTGGATGTTGTTCTTGTGGTTCAGCCTGGGCTGCGATGAAAGCGACCACGCGCTCCATCTGCATGAAGCGCGAGCCTTTGACCAGCACGCTGGCCATGTGGGGTAATTGCTGCTGCACGGCGGCCAGCAGCGTGTCGATGTCTTCGAAATGCACGGCACCGGCAAACTGCGCACTGGCGTGGGCCGACAAACTTCCCAGCGTCAGCAGGCTGTCGATGCCGCTGTCCTGGGCCTGGGTACCCGCTTCGGCGTGGAATTGCGGCCCCTGGTCGCCCACCTCGCCCATATCGCCCAGCACCAGCATGCGCGGCCCGGGCAGCGCGGCCAGCACCTGCACGGCGGCTTTGACGGAGTCAGGGTTGGCGTTATAGGTGTCGTCCACCACGGTCAGGCTACGCCCGCCCATGGGCACGGCCAGCGCGCGCGAACGGCCCTTGACGGGCTCGAACACAGACAAGCCCTGGACCACGGCTGTCAACGGCACGCCGGCCGCCAAGGCGCACGCGGCGGCGGCCAATGAATTCTTGACGTTGTGCAAGCCGGCAATACGCAAACGGTAGGACAGCGTTCCCGCCGGGGTGTGGGCGCGGACCTGCCAGGCGCCATCGGCCCAGACTGGGGTTTCGGCATACACGTCGGCATCGGCCAGTGAAAACTGCAGGCAGCGGTGTACGCCCGCCAGGCCCCGCCATACCGGCGTGTAGTCATCGTCTGCCGGGAAGACGGCGACGCCATCCGCAGGCAGTGCGGCCAGCACGCTGCCGTTTTCCTGGGCGACAGCCTCTACCGTGGCCATGAACTCCAGGTGCTCGCGCTGCGCGTTGTTCACCAGGGCTACCGTGGGCTGTGCCATGGCGGCCAGTGCGGCGATTTCGCCGGGGTGGTTCATACCCAGCTCGACCACTGCCAGGCGGTGGTGGGCGCGCAGACGCAACAGGGTCAGCGGCACGCCGATGGCGTTGTTGTAATTGCCCTGGGTGGCCAGCATGGCGTCCGGCTGCGCGGCCCGCAGTATGGACGCCAGCATTTGCGTCACCGTGGTCTTGCCATTGCTGCCGGTCACCGCGATCAGCGGCAAACTGTATTGGGCGCGCCAGCCGGTCGCCAAGGCCCCCAGCGCCGCCAGACTGTCATCCACCTTGATGCACGGCAGGCCAGGCAGCGCATGGCCGTGGTGGCAGATTGCGGCTGCGGCACCCTGCACACGGGCACGCTCCAGCAGAAGATTGGCGTCGAAGTTGTCGCCCTTCAGCGCCACGAAGAGATCACCGGACTGCAGGCTGCGGGTATCGGAGTGCACACGGTGGATGGCCACCGTCGCATCGCCGCTGATGCGTGCGCCGGGAATCCAGGCAGCCGCCTGCTGCAGCGTCATCATGGCGCTCATACCTGGCCTCCCTGGGCACGCTGGGCCAGTGCTGCTTCTGCATGTGTTTTGTCGGAAAAAGGATGCTTGACCCCGGCCACTTCCTGGGTAGCCTCGTGGCCCTTGCCTGCCAACAGGACAACGTCCTGCGGCGCGGCCTGGGCAATGGCTTCGGCGATGGCCTCGGCACGGTCTGACTGGACCCGCACGCAGGCGTTGTGGCTCAGGCCCAGCAAAATCTGGCTGATGATGGCCTCGGGGCGCTCGCTGCGCGGGTTGTCGCTGGTCACCAGTACAAAGTCCGCATTCTTCTCGGCCACTGCAGCCATTAGCGGGCGCTTGGAGTTGTCGCGGTCGCCACCACAGCCAAACACGCACCACAGCTTGCCGCCACGCGCCTCGGCCAAGGGCCGTAGCGCCAGCAAGGCCTTGTCCAGGGCATCGGGCGTGTGCGCATAGTCAATCGCCACCAGGGGCTGGCCGGGCGGGTTCAGGCAGTCCATGCGGCCAGGCACCGGCAGCAGGCCATCGCAGGCACGCACCGCTTCGTCCAGCGGCACGCCCAGCGCCCGCATGGTGCCGATCACGCCCAGCAGATTGGCCACGTTGTACTGGCCAATCACGGAAGATTGCAGGCGGCAGGACTGCGCGCCTTCCACCACCTCGAAACTCAGACCTGCGGCCTCGTAGCGGATATTGCGCGCCTGCAGACGGGCGCTGTGGGCACACGATAGGGTCCAAACGTCCAGCCCGCTCAGGGAGGCAGCCAGCACAGAGCCCTGTGGATCGTCCACATTCACCACGGCCGCTTGCAGGCCGGGCCAACGGAACAAGGCTTCCTTGGCCTGCCAATACGCTTCGGTACTGCCGTGGTAGTCCAGATGGTCCTGGGTGAAATTGGTGAAGACCGCCACGCGGATCTTCGTGCCGTCCAGCCGGCGCTCTACGACGCCGATGCTGGAAGCTTCGATGGCGCAGGCGCCCAGGCCCAGGTCCACAAAGCCGCGGAAGGAGTTTTGCAACAGAACCGGATCGGGCGTGGTCAGGCCGGTAGCTAGCACATCGGGCGGAATTCCCACACCCAAAGTACCCACTACCGCGCAAGGTGCCTGCGCATAACGCTGCACTTTTGATAGCGCCTGGGCTAGCCACCAGGTGGTAGAGGTTTTGCCGTTGGTGCCGGTAACGGCCAGCACGTCCAACTGCTGGCTGGGGTGTTTGAAATAAGCGGCGGCAATCGGTCCGGTGCTGGCCTTCAAGCCGGTATAGCTGGCCACCGCGTCGCTGGTGAAGCCGAAGGCAGCACTGCCCTCTTGTTCGACCAGGCAGGCGCTTGCGCCCTGGGCCAGTGCGGCCTGAACAAACTTGCGGCCATCGGTGGCTGCCCCCGGCCAGGCGATGAATCCATCGCCTGGCTGGATGGCGCGGCTGTCGACGCGCAGCGCACCCGTCACCCGGCTTTGCAGCCAGGCTACCGCTTCGGCAGGCGTGTGTAGTTCCAGCATCAGAACGACTCCTCCACGGCCTTGGACACCACCTGGGCCTTGACGTCCAGATCGGGCTGCACGCCCATCATGCGCAAGGTTTGCTGTACCACTTCACTGAACACCGGCGCGGCCACGATACCGCCGTAGTACGAGCCCGCGCTGGGTTCATCCACCATCACGGCAACGATGATGCGCGGCTTTTCAATGGGTGCCATGCCGGTAAACCAGGCGCGGTATTTGTTGCTGGCGTAGCCCTTGCCGACCTGCTTGTGCGCCGTGCCGGACTTGCCGCCCACCGAATAACCTACAGTCTGCGCCAAGGGACCTGTGCCGCCCGGGCCGGCGGCCAGTTGCAGCATCTTGCGTACTGCAGCGGCGTTCTGCGCCGAGAACACCTGCACGCCCACAGCCGGTTCATCCGACTTGAGCATGGTGGCTGGAATGATTTTTCCGTCGTGGGCAAAAGCCGTATAGGAATGCGCCATCTGGAACAGCGAGGCCGACAGACCGTAGCCGTAAGACATGGTGGCCTGCTCGATCGGGCGCCAGGACTTCCAGGGGCGCAAACGCCCGGTCACGGCACCCGGGAAGGTCAGCTGCGGCTTCTGGCCGAAGCCCACCGCGGTGAACGAGTCCCACATCTCGTGCGGACTCATGCGCTGCGAGATCTTGGTGGCGCCCACGTTGCTGGACTTCTGGATCACGCCCTCCACCGTCAGCAAACCATAGTTGTGCGTGTCGGTGATGGTGGAGCCGGTCACGGTATAGCGCCCAGGCGAGGTGTCGATCGGCGTTTGCGGCGTGATGCGACCCAACTCCAGGGCTGTCGCCACGGTGATGGGTTTCATGGTGGAGCCGGGCTCGAAGGTATCGGTCAGGGCGCGGTTGCGCAGCTGTTCACCAGTCAGGTTCTTGCGGTTGTCCGGCGAATAGCTGGGATAGTTGGCCAGCGCCAGCACTTCGCCCGTGATGGTGTCCAGCACCACCACGCTACCGGCCTTGGCCTTGTTGGCAATGACGGCATCGCGCAGCTTCTGGTAGGCGAAGAACTGCACCTTGCTGTCGATACTGAGCTGGATCTCGCGGCCATCGACCGGCGGCACCTGGTCGCCGATGTCTTCCACCACGCGCCCCATGCGGTCCTTGATGACGCGGCGCGAACCGGGCTTACCACCCAATTCCTTGTTGAAAGCCAGTTCGATGCCATCCTGGCCGTTGTCTTCCACGTTGGTAAAGCCAACCACGTGGGCAATCGCCTCGCCTTCGGGGTACTGGCGCTTGTATTCCTTGCGCAGATAAATACCCTTGATACCCAGGGCTGTGATCTGCTGGGTAATCGGCTCATCCACCTGGCGCTTGATCCAGACAAAGCTCTTGTCTTCGTCCAGCTTCTTGTTCAGGTCAGCCAGCGGCATTTCCAGCAGCTTGGCCAATTGCTTGAGTTTGGCCGGATCGTGGTCCACGTCCTCCGGGATCGCCCAGACGCTGGGCGCAATCACGCTGGAGGCCAGGATCAAGCCGTTGCGATCCAGAATGCGGCCCCGATTGGCCGGCAGTTCCAGGGTACGGGCAAAGCGCACCTCGCCCTGGTGCTGGTAGAAGGCATTGCCAATCACCTGGATATAGGCAGCACGCGCCGTCAGCCCCAGAAAGCCGACGGCAATCGCGGCCACCACCAGCTTGCTACGCCATACCGGTGTTTTACTGGCCAGCAAAGGGCTGGAGGTATAGCGAACGCTGCGGCTCATGGCGTTCCTCCCGCAGCGGATGCCAGGGGAGCCACCGTCACGTACTGGGTGATGGCGGGTGAGCTGGTGCGCATCTGCAACTGTTCTTTGGCCAGCTTCTCCACCCGCAAAGGCGTGGCCTGGGCGCGCTTTTCCACCTGCAAGCGTTCGTTTTCAATTTCCAGCTTTTGCGATAAGGCAACCGCACGGTCCACCTCAACAAACAGGCTGCGTGATTCGTACTGGATGCGCACCAGATACAAGGCGCTGGCCAGTACGGCGAGCAGCAACACCAAGTTCAGCCGGGTCATGGCGCCGCCGTCCTGCGTGCAACCCGCATCACCGCGCTGCGTGAACGCTTATTACCAGCCACCTCTTGCGCACTGGGCTTGACGCGACCCAGCGACTCCAAAGGCATGGGACTCGAGCCCCCCAGCATCCAGTCAGGGGTGCGGCGGTCCACCACCTCTCGGGCATGCTTGGCGATGAATTGTTTGACGATGCGGTCTTCCAGCGAATGGAAGCTGATCACCACCAGCCGCCCACCGGGTTGCAGCACGCGCAGGCTGGCGTTCAGCGCAAGCTGCAACTCTTCCAGCTCGGCATTGATGAAAATCCGAAAAGCCTGAAATGTGCGCGTTGCCGGGTTTTGCCCCGCTTCGCGGGTCTTGACCGCGCCAGCCACGAGGTCGGCCAGTTCGGAGGTAGTGGTGATCGGGCCGCGCTCTTGTCGGCGCGCGACAATCGCCTTTGCAATGGGGCCAGCAAACCGTTCTTCACCGTAGTCACGTACCACCTCTGCGATCTGTTGAACTTCGGCTGTTGCCAGCCATTCGGCCACACTTTCACCGCGCGTGGGGTCCATGCGCATATCCAGCGGGCCATCGGAGCGGAAACTGAACCCCCGGGCCGGGTTGTCAATTTGGGGAGAGCTGATGCCCAGGTCCATCAACACGCCGGCCACACTGGCGTCGGGCAGCTCAGACAGATGGCGAAAGCCCTGGTGGCGGATGGAAAAGCGCGGGTCGGCAATGGTGGCGGCTTCGGCAATCGCCTCGGGATCGTGGTCAAAGGCGATCAAGCGATCGCCGTCCGCCATTTTGGATAACAACAGACGCGAATGGCCACCCCGACCGAAAGTAGCATCGACGTAAGTAGCCACAGCGCCATCGGCGCTGTGGGAAGGGGAGTCCGGCTTGTCGAGAAGCGCGTCAATCGCTTCATCCAACAAGACGGTGGTATGTTTCCACAACGTATCCACCGTAGGGCCTTAGAAAGAAAAATCCTGAAAAACCTCGGGCATCTCACCCTGCATGGCCTTGGCCTCCTGGGCATCGTAGGTGACCTTGTCCCAGAGTTCAAAATGCCGCCCCATGCCCAGCAGCATGGTGTCTTTGGCAATACCTGCCGCTTCACGCAACTCAGGCGACACCAGCACCCGGCCGGTGGCGTCCATATCCACATCCATCGCGTTACCCAGAAAGATGCGCTTCCACCACTGGGCCGACATAGGTAGCTCGGCAATACGTTCGCGGAACTTCTCCCACTCCGGGCGGGGGAACAGCATCAAGCAGCCGTGCGGGTGCTTGGTGATGGTCAGCTGACCGCCCGCAGTCGCGCTCAGCACGTCCCGGTGCCGGGTCGGCACCGATAAACGCCCCTTGGCATCCAGACTGAGAGACGAAGCCCCTTGAAACACAACTACTGCCCACCTTGCTTGAGAGTTGCAATCCGATGGAGCGTGCGAAGGCACTTTTCACCACTTAATTGCACTTTTTTGCACTGTAGCAGGAAAAAAAGACTGCGCCCATTCCGCAACTGGTATTTTTTGTAATCAAATCAAGGACTTAGACGTCGCCTTGCAAGTAGGAAAATGCAAAATACGTTCTAAATTAAGCACTTAGCGCACATTCTGAATGTGCCAGCTCAGATGGGCGACACGACAGGCGGTAACAAAAAAGTCCGGCAGGGGGCCAGACTTCGGTGCTCAGAGGATATAGCGGGATAAATCTTCGTTTTTGCTCAGCTCTTGCAGGCGCACGTCCACATATGCAGCGTCCACAACAACCGTCTGTCCAGTCAACTCGGCAGCCGCAAAGCTAACCTCATCGAGCAGGCGCTCCAACACCGTGGACAGCCGCCGCGCACCAATGTTCTCTGTACGCTCGTTCACGTCAAACGCAATGTGGGCCAGCCGGGTGATCCCCTCAGACGTGAACTCCAGAGTCACACTCTCCGTCGCCAGCAAAGCCTGGTACTGCTTGACCAAAGATGCATGGGTTTGGGTGAGGATGGCCTCGAAGTCCTGCACAGACAAGGACTGCAGCTCCACCCGTATCGGGAAGCGGCCTTGCAGCTCGGGGATCAGGTCGCTGGGTTTGCTCAAATGAAAAGCCCCCGAGGCGATGAACAGGATGTGGTCGGTTTTCACCGTGCCATATTTGGTCGATACCGTGGTACCTTCAACCAAGGGCAGCAAATCACGCTGCACCCCCTGACGCGAAACCTCGGCTCCAGAACCTTCGGAACGAGATGTCACCTTGTCGATTTCATCGATAAAGACTATGCCGTTTTGCTCTGCATTATGGATAGCCTGGGTTCTGATATCTTCTTCATTCACCAGCTTGGCGGCCTCTTCCTCGACCAGGAGCTTCATGGCCTCGTCAATACGCAGCTTGCGGGTCTTGCGCTTGGGTTGCCCAATCTGACTGAACATGCCGCGCAGCTGCTCGGTCATTTCCTCCATGCCTGGCGGACCCATGATCTCCAGCTGAGCCTTGGCATCCGCAAGCTCCAGCTCGATTTCCTTGTCGTCCAGCTGGTGCTCGCGCAGCTTCTTGCGGAACGCCTGGCGCGCAGCACTGTCCGCCACGGCAGGCGTGGCCGGCGTAAAACCGAAATCCGCTCCGCTGGCGGCACTGCGGGCAGGGGGAATCAGAATATCCAAAATACGCTCTTCGGCAGCATCCTCAGCGCGGGTGCGCACCTTACGCATTTCAGTTTCGCGGGTTTGTTTGACGGCAATATCGGCCAGGTCACGGATGATGGCATCCACATCCTTGCCCACATAACCCACCTCAGTGAACTTGGTAGCTTCGACCTTGATGAAAGGCGCATCCGCCAGGCGAGCCAAACGGCGGGCGATTTCGGTTTTACCCACACCGGTGGGGCCAATCATGAGAATGTTCTTGGGCGTGATCTCAAAGCGCAGGGCCTCCGGCACCTGCTGGCGGCGCCAACGGTTACGCAGTGCAATAGCCACCGCACGCTTGGCCTGGTGCTGGCCAACGATATGGCGGTCGAGTTCAGAAACGATTTCTTGGGGCGTCATCGAGGACATGGTGCTTACTCTATTCTGGACAATGGCTGCGGCTGACGCGCAAACTCAAAGGACTTCAATGGTGTGGTGCATATTGGTGTAGATGCACAGTTCGCCGGCGATTTCCAGCGACTTTTTGACTATCTCCTGGGCTGACAAATCGGTGTTGTCCAGCAAGGCCTTGGCGGCAGACTGTGCAAAGGCACCGCCCGACCCGATAGCCACAATGCCATTTTCCGGCTCCAGCACATCGCCATTGCCCGTGATGATCAGCGAAGCCGTACTATCTGCCACCGCTAGCATGGCCTCCAGGCGGCGCAGCACGCGGTCGGTACGCCAATCCTTGGTCAGCTCGATGGCCGCACGCACCAAGTGGCCCTGGTGCTTTTCCAGCTTGCCCTCAAACCGTTCAAACAGCGTGAATGCGTCCGCCGTCGCACCGGCAAAACCAGCCAGCACCCGGTCATGGTGCAATTTGCGCACCTTGCGCGCCGTACCCTTGACCACGATATTGCCCAGCGTGACCTGGCCATCTCCGCCAATCGCAACCTGCATACCGGTCGGGGTTTTGCGCCGCACACTGAGGATGGTGGTACCGTGAAATTGCTCCATAGGATCCAAATAAGAGGTGAGCGCCATCCATGCAGCCGGCCCGATTGTGCCGGCAGCCAAGGCTCAATTCCTGCGGGGAATCACCTTGGCATGTTCATTGATGCCGACAATGTTGAAGAAAATCGCAGCCAGTCTGTGCAGGCCGGTAAAACGCACGCTGCGCCCTGCAGCATGGTGAAGCGCAGCCCAGTTCAGTACAGAACCGGCCGCCGAAAAATCAATGCGAACCAAATAGTCACAAGGCACGACCACAGTGGCGGCGCCATCCGCCCAAACGTCTACCCTGGCCAATATATCTGCTGCATCGCCCTCCACCACGCCGCTTAAGCCCGTGTGCTGCATACCCTGGATGGAGTCGCCCCCCCCCATATCGGTATGTTTGAACATGGAGTCAGCTGGCTGACGGGATAACGGCGCACCGGGTACGGCCTCCTCATCGGGCGCGGACAAGACCACGCAGGAACATCGCACATCCTGCCATGAGGGCGGGGACACCTCGTAGGTGATGCAGTACTCCAGCGCAACCATGTCAAATGCATCGTGGTTGCGCAAAATACGCAGCAAATCCAGCCGCAAACGCCACCAGGCCTGGTTGACGCCCGCATCCCCCGTTCGGGCTTGGCTCTGCACCACGGCTTCCAGGCGATCGATACGCAAAAAACTCAGGCGCACGGCCTGGTGCGTCCAGCTGTCCAGCAGGGCATTCAGCCCCTCCAGCGCCGCTACATCGATAGAAACCAAATGGGACCAATCGATCTGCAACCTGGACGGCGCACCGCGCTGCAGCGCGAGCCGCAGATTCGCCACCGTGGTAGCACCCAGCACACTGGGGCTGGTCCAGTTGAAATCATTGTCCGCCTGCGCCGCCGGCGTACTGGCAGTTCCCCAGCGCCCCGCCTGCTCTGGAATGGAAAACCAGTTGGGCGCAGAGCGGCCAAACCGGGTCGCGTAATCAATGCCCGCAACGTCAAACCGATCAGCCCGATCGGTCGCGCGGTAAAAGTCAAACAAAGTGGCCCAGAGTTCGGAATTGCCGTCCGCGCCATGCTCGGCCCGCAGCAAAGCCTGGATGAGGGCCTCTACCGCATCCACATCTCCGTTGGCGAAACGGATCGCCGCCTCGTCCAGCTCGGGGATATGCACAAAATCCACGTCGTCCAACCCGCCAGCACCCTGTGCGTCAGCGGAAAAATTGATCTGGGTATCCAGCGCCGCCAACATATCCACCATGGGCTCGCTCGATGACGTACTTTCCCGCAGCGGAGCAACCTCGGTCGGTGCAAACGCCGTGGAGGCCACCGTGGGGGACAAGGGAGATGGCACCGTAGGTGCAAAAGAAGTGGCAGTACCCGCTGCCGACACCGACTCGGCTGGCAGCAGCCCCGCCCGAGACGACAAGGGCACGGCAGACTTGCCGCCCGTTGCATCCTTGGCTTTCCACCATTGGCGCGACATCTGCTCTTCAATCTCATCGATCTTCTTGATCGTACCCGCGCGGTCATCCAGCTTGGACTGGATGGACTGCATGCTGCTCTGAAAGAAAGAAGGCCGCTCCGCCGCATCCGCCGCCTGCGGCTGGGCTTCGTTCTGGCGCAACTTACGCAGCTGGTCAAACTCACGGCGCCGCACAAAGTCATTGCGGCGCTTGCGCTCAATCATTTCCTTGAGCATCTGCTTGCTGTACTGGCTTTCCTTGTCCGTCTCCGGCTGGTCAAGGTCAGACCAGTTCGTCGTCGGGTTACGAACGAACTTGACGACCTTGGACAGCAAACCAGAAGGTTCGTTAGGGGGCATGGCTAACCTGGTACGACCGGGGAATCAGAGTGAAACAGCAATATGCTCAATCGCCGAACATCTTCTGCTTGAGCTCGCGACGCTGCTGGGCTTCCAGCGACAGCGTGGCGGTAGGACGCGCCAGCAAGCGACCGACGCCGATAGGCTCCCCGGTTTCGTCGCAGTAGCCATAGTCGCCCGCATCGATGCGGTTGATGGACTGCTCGATCTTCTTGAGTAGCTTGCGCTCACGGTCACGGGTACGCAACTCCAGGGCATGCTCTTCCTCGATCGTGGCGCGGTCGGCTGGATCGGGCACGACCACCGTGTCTTCACGCAAATGTTCGGTGGTTTCACCGGCGTTGTTCAGCATATCCTGCTTCAGCGCCACCAGCTTGAGACGGAAGAAAGCCGTCTGCTTTTCGTTCATGTACTCGCTGTCAGGCATGGCCATGACTTCGGCATCGGTCAATTTGTCGGCCGGCGTTGTCTTCCAGTTGTTGGCCAGCTTGGGGTCCTTCTTGGCGGCAACGTGCGGTGGCGGCGCAATCATGGGCTCTGGCGCGTTCTGCATATAGCTGGACTTGGCGGCCGTGGAGGCCACGGTGGGCGCCATGGAAGGCACGGTCAGCTGGGCCAACCGCGAGGACGGGCGGGTACTTTTTGCTGGGATGGCCATGTACCGCGGCCCGGTCTGGGTCGTTTCGGTCGTAGCTTCCGGGGTCGCCGGCTTGGGTGCGGTTGTCACTTTGGGGGGGTACTCACGGTTGGCGCGGGGCAATTGCTACCGCCGCTGACTTCTTAGATTTTGTGGGTGGGTACGTGGTAAAGCGAGCATGCAGCTTCGCACGCATGCACCGACCCGCAGACTTAAAGCCGCCAGCCGTATTTCCATGCAAGAACGAAGCCATCATGTATTCACCCGCTGCAGCGGGGCCCTTTCACCAACATTGACCTTACACCAAACACTGCTCCATGCCTTGCAAAAAGATGTCTTTCGGCAGATCAATACCAATAAACACCATTTTGCTGCTGCGCTTCTCATCTTCGGCCCAAGCTGGGCCCAGGTCGCTGCCCATCAACTGATGCACGCCCTGGAAAATGACTTTACGCTCGGTGCCTTGCATATTCAAGACGCCTTTGTAGCGCAACATGCGCGGGCCGTAAATATTAACAACAGCGCCGAGAAAATCTTCCAGCTTGGCCGGATCAAACGGGCGATCGGCTTTGAATACAAAGCTTTTCACATCGTCGTCATGGTGATGGTGGTGCCCCTCATGGCCGTGGTCATGCTGGTGCGAGGGGTGGTCGCAGTGCTCACCCTCGGCATGGTCGTGGTGGTCATGATCGTCTTCCTTGAGGAAGTCGGGGTCGATGTCCAGCTTGGCATTCAGGTTGAAGCCGCGCAGGTCGAACACCTCGCTCAGGGGCACTTCGCCGAAGTGCACGGCCTTTTGCGGCGCCCGCGGGTTCATGTGCTTGAGGCGGTGCATCAGCGCATCGACCTCGGCCGGCTCGACCAGGTCAGTCTTGCTGATGAAGATCTGGTCGGCAAAACCCACCTGGCGGCGGGCTTCCTGGCGGTCGTTCAGCTGGGTTGCCGCATGTTTGGCGTCCACCAGGGTCAGGATCGAGTCCAGCAGATAGCTTTCGGCGATCTCGTCGTCCATGAAGAAGGTCTGGGCCACCGGGCCGGGGTCGGCCAGGCCAGTGGTTTCGATGACCACGCGCTCGAAGTCCAGCAGGCCCTTGCGCTTTTTGGCGGCCAGCAGGCTCAGGGTGGCGCGCAGGTCTTCGCGGATCGAGCAGCAGATGCAGCCGTTGTTCAGCTGGATGATTTGCTCGCCCGGCTCGGAGACCAGGATCTCGTTGTCGATGTTTTCTTCGCCAAACTCGTTTTCAACGACGGCGATCTTCTGGCCGTGGGCCTCGGTCAGCACGCGCTTGAGCAGCGTGGTCTTGCCCGAGCCCAGAAAGCCGGTCAGGATGGTGACGGGGATGAGTGCCATGGGTTCTTTCATTGCTAATTTGTCACTGGGAACAGCGCCGCTCCCGCGATTTCGTGGAAATTAACAGGTGGGGAGTGTAGCGGCCAATTCAGGCGGGCTTTAGATGGGGCTATTTCCTCAGAATTACAAGGCCTTTGAGGTACTCGCCTTCGGGGAAATTGATGGTCATCGGGTGGTCGGGGGCGCCGCCCAGGCGCTCGCTGATATAGCCATCCACCCCGGCGTCGATACCGGCCGAGGCAACGATCTTGTGGAACAGGTCGGCGTTGATGCCGCCCGAACACGAATAGGTAAACAGCACGCCGCCCGGCTCCAGGATCTTGAAGGCCAGCCGGTTGATATCTTTATAAGCGCGGGCCGCGCGGTCGGCGTGGGCTGCCGTGGGGGCAAACTTGGGCGGGTCCAGCACGATGCAGTCGAACGTCTGGCCTTGCGCCGCAAACTGGCGCAGCGAGGCGTTCACGTCGGCATCCATAAAGGTGACGCGGTCCGCCGCAAAGCCGTTCAGCGCCACATTCGCCGCTGCCTGCTCCAGCGCCGGGCCGGACGAGTCGATGGACGTGACATGCCCCTGGCTGCCGCCGGCCCGCATGCCGGCCAGGGCCGCCACGGTAAAGCCCCCTGTATAGCAATAGCAGTTCAGCACGCGCTGGAGCTGCAGGCGCTGGGCGTAATCGGCCATTTTCTTGCGGCTGTCGCGCTGGTCCAGATAGAAGCCGGTCTTGTGGCCCTCAGCGATGTCCAGGCCGAGGCGCCACTGGTGCTCCTGGATGGTCAGGCCGGTGGCGCCGTCGCCACGCAGCCAGCCGGTGGTGGGCTCCAGGCCTTCCAGCGAACGGGTATTGGTGTCGGAACGTTCGTACAGCTTGGTCAGGCCGGTGGCGGCCAGGATCGCGTCGACCAGCACGGCCTTCCAGCGCTCCACACCGGCAAACAGGAACTGCGCCACCAGGGTGTCGCCATAGCGGTCAACGATCAGGCCCGGCAGGCCGTCGGACTCGCCATGGATCAGACGTACGCCGTCACTATTGACATCAAATCGGGCTCTGGCGCTGATAGCAGCTGCGACAGCAGCTACAAAAAACGCAGCATCAATACGCTGGGTTTCGTCAAAGCTCCAGACCCGGGCGCGGATCTTGGACGTGGGGCTGAACGCCGCCCAGCCCAGAAACTTGCCCTCATGCGACTCCACGCGCACGGTTTCGCCCGCGTCACCGCCGCCTTTGGCGATGGCGGAGTCAAAAATCCAGGGGTGGCGGCGCTGCAGCGAGCGTTCCTTGCCTTCACGTAAACGAATAACTTTCATGGGCGGGATTGTCGGGCCTATTTGCCCAGACCTCCCGACTACTTGCCCGGCGGCAGCTTCGCCCGGGGATGGGCCGCGTCGTAGACCTTGGCCAGATGCTGGAAGTCCAGCCGGGTGTAGACCTGGGTGGTGCTGATATTGGCGTGGCCCAGCAGCTCCTGTACCGCGCGCAGGTCGCCGCTGCTTTGCAGCACGTGGCTGGCAAACGAATGGCGCAGCATGTGCGGATGCACCGGGGTGGCGGTACCGGCCAGCTGGCTGCGCCGGCGCAAGCGCTGCCAGACCGACTGGGCGGTCAACCGCGTGCCATAGCGGCCCAGAAACAAAGCCGGCGAGAACTGTGCGCCCTGCCCTTCGGCGCGCAGGGCCAGCCAGCGCTCCAGTGCTTCGACGGCCTTTCGGCCAATCGGCACGCTGCGCCGCTTGCTGCCCTTGCCCAGCACATGGGCTTCGCCGGCATCCAGGTCAATCCAGCCACGCGCCTGTGGGCTGGGCTTGGCGTCCAGTCCGGTCAACTCGCCCACGCGCAGGCCGCCGCCGTATAGCAGCTCGACCATGGCGGCGTCGCGCGCCTCCAGCCAGGGATCGTCGGCCTCGTTTTCAAAGTCGGCCAGACCCGCGGCCTCGTTCAAGCCGAGGGCTTTAGGCAGGGGCTTGGCGGCTTTAGGTGCGCGCACGTCCTGCACCGGGTTGCTGGCCACCAGGCCTTGGCGGCCCAGCCAGGTATAGAAACCGCGCCAGCCCGACAGAATGAGCGCGATGCCACGCCCGGTGCGGCCCTGGCTGTGCATTTGCGCCACCCAGCGGCGAATGTGGTGGTGGGCCACGGCAGTCAACGCCACGCCGGCCTTGTCAGCCTCCTGCGCCAGCCTCTGCAGGTCCAGCGTGTACAGCGCCACGGTACGCTCGGCCAGACGCTTTTCAAAGCGCACATGGTCCAGGTACTGCACGACCAATGGCGGCGGTACGCTGGCCTCTGCCATATTGATTAAGCGCGCAAGCGCGACAAAGCGGCGCCCGCCAGCTCGGCGATGCGCTCCAGGAAGTCGGTGCCCATGGCCGACTCGAAACGGTGAGCGTCGGGCGAGGCCAGCACCAGCATGCCGAAAGCCGGGCTAGGGCTGTTCAACACGCCGGTACGCAGCGGCATCAGCGCCAGCGACATGGCAGCCGACGGCTCGGCCAGCCAGCTGACCGCCTCGAAACCCGAGTTCACGCCGCAGAACGGCGCGGTAAGCGAGGAGGCAAAAATCTTCGCGTCATCGCTGACACCACGCGCCCAGGCGGCGTGCGCGTATTCATCGGCCACGCCCCAGACCTTGATGGCTGCCTGCGGCACGGAAAACTGGACCTCGATCTCGCGCGCGATACGTTCGGGCAGATCGGCGGGCGAACGCGTCAGCAACAGGCTGCGCGCCCAGCGCTGCAGCTTGTCGGCAATGATGACGTTCTCGTTGCCATGGCGCACCATGTCCATGATGCGGTGCTCCAGGCCCTTGATCTTCTCGCGCAGCATCTCGGCCTGACGCTCCTGCAGGCTGACGGCACGGTTGCCGTGCGGGCTGGACAGCTGCACCGAGGCCAGCACCTGGGAATGGCGCTCGAAAAACTCGGGCGTGTTGGCCAGAAAGTTGGCGATGTCGTCTTCGGTGATCGGATTGGTGGTGTTCATAGGGGGTGCAATCAATTAGTCTGGAATCGTGATCGAGCCGTCAAAAACCGTAGTGGCCGGGCCAGTCATCCGCACTGGCTGGCCCATGCCGGCCCATTCGATGGTCAGGCGGCCGCCATGGGTGTCCACGTCCACCCGCGCGTCCAGCAAGCCCAGGCGTATGCCCGCTACCACCGCCGCGCAGGCGCCGGTGCCGCAGGCCAGGGTTTCGCCGGCGCCGCGCTCATAGACACGCAGACGCACCTGGCTGCGACTGACCACCTGCAGGGAGCCGACGTTCACGCCATTCGGGAAGCAGGACTGGGCCTGCACCAGCGGGCCCAGACTGGCGACCGGCGTGGCCTCGGCGTCGTCCACCAGGTGCACGGCATGCGGGTTGCCCATGGACACAACCGCTACGCTAAATGTAGCACCCTGCGCAGACTCCACCTGCGCCAGCGGCCATATTTGCCAATCATTCACGGCCACGGGCTGCAGGCCTTGCGGGTCGAACGGAATCTGCGGCAGATCGAACACCGGCAGGCCCATGTCCACGGTGACGCGGCCGTCATCCTGCATGTTCAGTTGCAGCACGCGCTCCATGGTTTGCACGCGCACGCTGCTTTGCGTGGTGAGTCCGCGGCTGTGGACGAAGCGCATAAAGCAGCGCGCGCCATTGCCGCAGTGCTCCACCTCGCCGCCGTCGGCGTTGTGGATGGCGTATTCGAAATCGATGCCCGGTGCGCTGGCGCGGCGCACGGACAGAATTTGGTCGGCGCCGACGCCGAAGTGGCGGTCGGCCAGGAAGCGGTACTGGGCGGCGCTCAGCCCTAGGCGGCCCTGGGTTTCGTCGAGCACCACAAAGTCGTTGCCCGCGCCCTGCATTTTGGTGAATGGGATGTGCATGGGGGAATTATCCGCTCTGGCGCATGGATTTTTAAACGGCAGGGCGATTCAAGCCCTGCGTACCGTGCTGGCGCGCAAATGCTATTGAATCCATAGCTACTTACGCTTATGAAATAAGCGCCAACGGCCTATTTCTTCTATAAAAGTGTGAAGCCCACCGATAAGCCGGATTCTGTGCGCGGGAGTTGCCCCCCGTGTGACCGCCATTAATCTGGGCCGGGGGTCGCCCCGCCGGCTCAATGCTACCTACCCGCCAACTCCGGGGGCCCCGTCAACGTTGGCCTACTTGGTATTGCTGCGCGTAGAGATTGCCCGTTTCACCTCGGTCGGGCTTTGCCCGACCGAGGTGCTGTGCTATTCCCGGCTTGCGCCGGGAGCGTCTGGCTTGCGCCATCCGCGTACCCGCTTGCGCAGGTACCGCACAGACCACCCTTGCTGGGCTGACCTGACCGAACTCGTCTCTGTTGCTCTAATCCTCACCTCACGGTGGACAGCCGTTAGCTGCTACGCTGCCCTATGCAGTCCGGACGTTCCTCCAGTGCCTGGTTTCCCAGATTGCACCAGCGGCGGTCTGGCGGGCTTCACGGGGTGCATTATCGCAGTGCCACAATGCATTTCTTTTTCTGCAGCTTCAACTTTCACGTTATCGAAAGACATTCCATGCGCGCCGACACCATCCTGCACACCATTGGCAACACCCCGCACGTCCGCATCCAGCGCCTGTTTGGCCCGGCTGCCAATGTGTGGATCAAGTCCGAGCGCAGCAACCCCGGCGGCTCGATCAAGGACCGCATTGCGCTCAGCATGGTGGAAGACGCGGAGAAATCCGGCGTGCTGCGACCCGGCGGCACCATCATCGAACCCACATCCGGCAACACCGGCGTGGGCCTGGCCATGGTGGCTGCGGTCAAGGGCTACAAGCTGGTGCTGGTGATGCCTGACAGCATGTCGGTTGAACGCCGCCGCCTGATGCTGGCCTACGGCGCCAGCTTTGACCTGACGCCGCGCGAAAAAGGCATGAAGGGCGCCATCGCCCGCGCCCAGGAGCTGGTCGCCGCTACGCCCGGCAGCTGGATGCCGCAGCAGTTTGAAAATCCCGCCAACATCGACGTGCATGTACGCACCACGGCGCAGGAAATCCTGGCCGACTTCCCCGAAGGGCTGGATGCCCTCATCACCGGCGTGGGCACTGGCGGCCACATCAGCGGCTGCGCCCGTGTCCTGAAGGAAAAATGGCCCAACCTGAAGGTGTTTGCGGTGGAGCCCACGGCCTCGCCCGTGATCTCCGGCGGCGCCCCTGCGCCCCACCCCATCCAGGGCATAGGCGCGGGCTTCATCCCCAAAAACCTGGACGTAGCCCTGCTGGACGGCACCATCCAGGTAGACGCCGAGCCAGCCCGCGAAATGGCCCGTCGCAGCGCGCGCGAAGAAGGCATGCTGGTGGGCATTTCCAGCGGAGCCACGCTGGCAGCGATCGCGCAAAAGCTGCCCGAACTGGGCGCAGGCGCACGCGTGCTGGGCTTCAATTACGACACCGGTGAACGCTACCTGTCGGTAGACGGGTTTCTACCTGCATAAACAGCATGAAAAAGACGCGGGATGCGGCCGATTTTGCCTCTACCATAGGGCTTCCAAGTTGCATTTCCCACGTCTAAAAATTGTTGCTCCGTTCATGGTGGAAACTGCTCTTACTGGCCATCCTGCTGGGATTGATGGCGCTATTGGCTTGGCTGGTCGCGGATGAGCTAAACACCTCCCGGCTGCAGGCGCGCTATCTGTCACGGTTGGGGCAAGAGCTGCGCTTTGCGCCAGAACCTGGGCCCAGCCCCGAAGACGCCATCCGCTTCCCGCACAGCGGGCCCTACGACGAACGCCTGGGCTATAGCCAGATTCCGTCCTTCACCCAGTCCCTGAGCGCACACGGCTATACCGTCACCCAGCAAGCGCGTATCTCGCCACGCATGGCCGAACTGGCCGACAACGGGCTTCCGCTGCCCTACGCAGAAAAGAACCAGGCCGGGCTGAACCTGCGCGACTGCAATGCCCAAACGCTGTATGCCGAACGCTTCCCTGAGCGCGGCTATGCGGACTTCCGCTCCGTGCCCTCGCTGCTGGTGAACACCTTGCTGTTCATCGAAGACCGCGACCTGCTGGATGACAGCCAGCCCAAACACAACCCCGCCATCAACTGGGGGCGCTTCAGCAAGGCCCTGACCGACCAGGTCGTGCACGCGGTAGACAAGTCGCACGAAGCCCCCGGCGCCAGCACGCTGGTCACGCAGATCGACAAATACCGCCACTCGCCCGAGGGCCGCACCGCCTCGCCACGCGAGAAGCTGCGGCAAATGGCCAGCGCCTCCATCAAGACCTATCTGGACGGCGAAAACACCCTGGCCTTCCGCCAGCAAACCGTGGTGGACTACCTGAACACCGTGCCGCTGGCCGCCAAGCCCGGCTACGGCGAAGTCAACGGCATGGGCGACGGCCTGTGGGCCTGGTATGGGCGCGATTTCAATGAGGCCAACCAGCTGCTGCAAGACAACGCAACTGAAACCGGCCCCGCGCTGCAAAGCCGGGCCGAGGCCTTCAAACAGGCAATGTCGCTGATGATTGCGCAGCGCCGGCCCTCGTACTATCTGCGCGAGGGCCGGGCCGCCCTGCAGCAGTTGGCCGATAGCCATTTGCGCGTGCTGGCCAGCGCCGGCATCATCTCGCCCGCGCTGCGGGACGCGGCCTTGCCCATCCAGCTCAAGCTGCAGCAAGACACCGGCGCTGAACCACCGGTGTCCTTTGTCACACGCAAGGCGGTGACCGCATTGCGCAGCCACCTGTCCAGCCTGTTGCAAGTGAAACACCTGTACGACCTGGACCGTTTTGATATGGCGGCCAACGCCACCTTGAACGGCGAGGTGCAGCGCGAGGTCAGCACCGTGCTGCGCCAGTTGAGCGAGCCCGCCAGCGCCAAGGCTGCCGGCCTGTATGGCCACAATATGCTCAGCCCCGGCGACGACCCGAGCAAGCTGGTGTTCAGCTTCACGCTGTTTGAGCAGCGCGACGGCGCCAACCTGCTGCGCGTGCAGACCGACAACTTCGACCAGCCCTTCGACATCAACGACGGTGCACGGCTCAACCTAGGCTCCACCGCCAAGCTACGCACGCTGATCACCTACCTGGAAATCATCACCGAGCTGCACCAGCGCTATGCCGGAATGAGTCCACAGGAACTGGCCGCTGCCAAGGGCGACGACGCCGACACTCTGAGCCGCTGGGCCCGCGCCTACATGGCCCAGGCGCAGGACAAAAGCCTGCACCCCATGCTGGAGGCCGCCATGGAGCGCAGCTACTCCGGCAACCCGGGCGAGAGCTTCGTCACCGGCGGCGGCGTGCAAAGCTTTGAGAACTTCGAGCCCGAAGAAAACTACAAGGTCATGACGGTGCGCGAGAGCTTCCAGCACTCAGTGAACCTGGTGTTTGTGCGGCTGATGCGTGACGTGGTGCAGTACTACCAGTTCCAGCGCTCGGGTGCCAGCAGCGCCGCGCTGCCAGCCGTAGACTCGCCCGCGCGGCAGGAAATTCTGGCCCGCTTTGCCGACAAGGAGGGCCGCCAGTTCATGGCCCGCTTCTACCGCAAATACCAGGGGCTGGCGCCCGACGCCGCCCAGGACCTGCTGCTGCAAACCATGCGCCCGGTGCCGGCACGGCTGGCCACGGTGTTCCGCAGCCTGCAGCCCGATGCGGATCTGGCGCAGTTCACGGCCTTCCTGCGCCAACGCCTGCCCGGCATGGCCTTGTCCGATGCCCAGCTGCAAGATCTGTACGCCAAGTACGCGGTAGACAAATTTTCGCTGCCCGACCGGGGCTACATCGCCGGCATCCACCCGCTGGAGCTGTGGGTGGTCAGCTATATGCACCAGCAGCCGGGTGCCACGCTGGCGCAGACCCTGCAGGCCAGTAGCAGCGTGCGCCAGGATGTCTACAGCTGGCTGTTCAAAAGCAACCGCAAGGTGGCGCAGGACAAGCGCATACGCCAGATGCTGGAGCTGGAGGCCTTTCAGGAAATTGCCCAGGACTGGCGCCGGTTGGGCTACCCCTTTGAGTCGCTGACCCCGTCCCTGGCCACCGCCCTGGGCGCTTCGGGCGACCGCCCGGCAGCCCTGGCCGAACTGATGGGCATCATCGTCAACAAGGGTATGCGCCTGCCGTTGCGCAAGCTGCACAGCCTGGATTTCGCCAGCGGCACACCCTATGCCACCCGCTTTGAAAGCGCCCCACCCGTCGCCGAACGGCTGCTGCCCGAGGAGCTGACCGAGGTGGTACGCCGCTCGCTGCTGGACGTGGTGAACGGCGGCACCGCCAGCCGGCTGCGCGACGGCTTCAAGCTGGCCAATGGCAGCAGCATCGACATCGGCGGCAAAACCGGCACCGGCGACCACCGCTTTGAAACCTATGGGCCCGGCGGGCGGCTGGTGTCCTCGCGCGCGGTGAACCGCTCGGCCACCTTTGTGTTTCTGCTGGGCGACCGCTTCTTTGGCACCATGACGGCCTATGTGCACGAGCCCTATGCGGCCAACTACCGCTTCACCAGCGCACTCTCGGCCCAGCTACTGAAGTCGCTGGCGCCCACCTTGCTGTCCAGCATGGGTGACAGCCCCGCAGCCAGCGCGCTGGCCTGTCGCAACTAAGCCCTCCCCATGCAAGCCGATCTTTTTGGCGGCACGCCGGCCGAGCTGGTGCTGGCCCCGCAGGCCAAGCTGCTGCAGGGGCTGGCCCTGCCCTATGTGCCTCGGCTGCTGCAGGCACTGGAACTCATTCAGCAAACCGCGCCCTTCCGCCACATGGTCACGCCGGGCGGCCAACCCATGTCGGTGGCACTCACCAATTGCGGCGCCCTGGGCTGGACCAGCGACCGCCACAGCTACCGCTACAGCCCGCTCAACCCCGATACCGGTCAACCCTGGCCGCCCCTGCCCGAGGTGCTGCTGCAACTGGCACAAGAAGCCGCGGCGCGCGCGGGCTTCGCCGGCTTTGTGCCGGACGCCTGCCTGGTCAACCGCTACCTGCCGGGCGCGCGCCTGTCGCTGCACCAGGACAAGGACGAGCGCGACTACAGCGCGCCCATCGTCTCGGTGTCGCTGGGTATACCGGCCACCTTTCTGCTGGGCGGCTTTGACCGCGTCGGCAAGACCCTGCGCGTACCGCTGGTGCACGGCGACGTGGTGGTCTGGGGCGGCGCCGACCGCCTGCGCTACCACGGCGTGCTGCCCGTGGCGCAAGCAGAACACCCGCTGCTGGGCGCGCAGCGCATCAACCTGACCCTGCGCAAAGCGGGCTGACCTACCGCCACTGGTGGCATAGACGAAATACGGCTACAGCGCAGGTAGTACCTGCGGAAGAAGCTATTTAATTTATAGCAAACCAAATCACACGAAGCCGGCAGCCATGCTGCAATGCAACATCGAATGCGGTTGACAGCCCAACTTTGCCGCCTCTATGATTGTCTTTCATAATACCAAAGACATATTGGAGACAAGACGTGGCAGGCATTCAACTGAACCGGGTCAGCAAGCACTACGGCAACGTAGCGGTGATGAACGATCTGAGCCTGGACATCGTGCAAGGCGAGTTCCTGGTCTTCCTCGGCCCCTCGGGCTGCGGCAAATCGACACTGCTGCGCATGATGGCCGGCCTGGAGCCGGTGACCGCGGGCAGCATCACCATCGCCGGCCGCGACGTAACCGACCTCCCCCCCGGCCAGCGCGGCGTGGCCATGGTGTTCCAGCACTACGCGCTGTACCCGCACATGAGCGTGTACGACAACATGGCCTTCGGCATGCGCAACATCGGCCTGGCCGAGGCAGAGATCGGCACCCGCATCACCGACGCCGCCCGCATGCTGGAACTGGAGCCGCTGCTGCAACGCAAGCCCGGTCAGTTGTCGGGCGGGCAGCGCCAGCGGGTGGCGATCGGCCGCTCCATCGTGAAGAACCCCAGCGCGTTTTTGTTTGACGAACCCCTGTCGAATCTGGACGCCGCCCTGCGCACCCGCACCCGGGTCGAGCTGGCACGGCTGCATCAACGGCTGCAATCGACCATGGTGTTCGTCACCCACGACCAGGTCGAAGCCATGACGCTGGCGACCCGCATCGTGGTGATGAACAAAGGCCAGATCGAACAGATCGGCGCGCCCATGGACATCTACCGCCGCCCAGCCACGCGCTTTGTGGCGGGCTTCATTGGCCAGCCGGCGATGAACTTCTTAGACACCGAGCGCATGGCCCCGCAAGACGGCCGGCTGTGCCTGCAACTGGCCCATGGCAGTGTGCTGCGCACCACGCTGATGGATGCCGACGTGCCGCACACCGGTCCGCTGACCCTGGGTATCCGCGCCGAATCCATCACCGTAGACCCGCAAGGCGAGCTGCCTGGTCGCATCGACATCGTGGAGCGCCTGGGCGACCGCACGCTGGTGCACGTAGGCCTGGCCGACGGCAGCAGCGTGGTGGCCGAAGCCCACCGCGACAGTGCGGCCGCTCCCGGCGAAGCCGTGGCGCTGCGCATAGACAGCGCGCGTCTGCATGTGTTCGACGCGGCGGGCCTGGCCCACCACGCGCCTCTGTAAGGCCTGCCATGCAAAAAGCCCGCAAACAACCCAAGCACTGGGGCAACGCCTTGTTCGTGCTGCCCTTTCTGGTGGTCTACGTTTTGCTGCTGGTACTGCCGCTGGCCACCGGCTGGTGGCTGAGCCTGCGCGACGTGGACATGCTGGCCGACACCAGCGACTTCATCGGCCTGAAGAACTACGCCGACCTGCTGCATGACGACATCTTCATGGGCGCGGTGCGCAACACCTTTTACTTTGTGGGCATGACGACGCCAGTGTTCGTCGCACTAGGCCTGGCGCTTGCCTTAGCTTTAAACCGCCCTGGGCGCACCGGTGCTGCGCTACGCGCTATCTTTTTTGGGTCATCGGTGCTGTCAGTGACCATCGTCACCCTGGTCTGGCGCCTGGTGCTGATGCCCGACCGGGGCCTGCTGTCGAACCTGATGCAGGGCATGGGCCTGGCACCGATTGCGCCCCTGGTCAGCGAGAGCCTGGCCCTGCCGTCGGTGGCACTGGTCACCGTGTGGTGGATTATTGGCCTGCCCATGATGCTGTTCCTGGCCGCACTGCAGCAGATCCCGCAAGAAATGTACGAGGCCGCGGCGCTGGACAACGCCGGCCGCTGGCGCACCTTTGTGTCCATCACCTTGCCGTCGATCAAGCGCACAGTGGCGCTGGTGGCGGTGATCGAGGTCATCCAGCAATTCCAGCTGTTCGGCCAGTCCTATCTGATGACGGCCGGCGGGCCGAACAACACCTCGCGCCCCATCGTCCAGTTCATTTATGAGACCGGCTTCCGGCAGTGGGCGCTGGGCTACTCGGCCGCCGCCGCCCAGGTGCTGTTCGTACTCATGCTGCTCGGCGTCAGCCTGCAAGCCTGGCTGAACCGCCGCAACGCTTAAAGGAACCCCGCAATGTCAAATATGGTTGGAAAAGGCTGGGGCGACCGGCTGGTGCTGGGCGCGGCGATAGCGCTGGCCTGCCTGTGGGTGGCACCCTTGCTATGGGTTTTGATGCTGTCGTTCAAGCCCAATGACGTGCTGGCAGCGCGCACCGATGTGCTGTTTGCACCGCCGTTCACGCTGAAGAACTACAGCGACATCCTGGGCACCTCGTCGGTGTTCCGCTGGCTGATGAACAGCGCCATCGTCTCGCTGGGCCAGACCTTCTTGACGCTGGTGATCGCCTCGCTGGCCGGCTATGGCTTTGCCCGCACCACGTTTCCGGGCCGGCGCATCTTGTTTGCCTTCGTGCTGGCCGGGTTGGCCGTGCCCGAGCAGGCCATCATCGTGCCGCTGCATCGCATGTTTGCCGACCTGGAGCTGCACAACACCTATAGCGCACTGATCCTGCCCCGACTGGCCGCACCGTTTGGGGTGTACCTGATGGCCCAGTATTTCAAGGGCATACCAATGGAGCTGGAAGAAGCCGCGCAGCTGGACAACGCCTCGCGGCTGAAGATCTTCTGGCGCATCATCCTGCCGCTGTCGGTGCCGGCGCAGGCGACGCTGGGCATCTTCACCTTCCTGAATTCATGGAACGACTACCTGTGGCCACTGGTGTCGGCGTCCAAGTCCGAGATGTACACCATCACGCTGGGCCTGGCCTCGACGCAATCGAACTTTGCGCAATCCGAAGGCATTGGCTACCTGATGTCGCAGGCGGTGTTTGCCGGGCTGCCGCTGTTCATTCTGTACCTGTTCTTCCAGAAATACATCGTCACCGCAGTCGCCGGCACCGCCGTGCGCTGACACACCCAAAACGGGGCAGCGCCGATCCGCTGCACATGGAAAACGGCCATCCGCTGCGGTGGGGCCTGGATAAAAAAGGAGACAAGCATGCATTTCAGAAAGCTCACCATCCGCCTGCTAGCGGTCACTCTGGCCAGCAGCGCCGCGCTGTGTGCCGCCCAGGAGAAAACGGAAATCACCCTGGCCCGCTTCTTCGGCGCCTGCGAGGCCGACTACGGCAAAGCGGTGGATGCCAGCAAGGCCCAGGGCGAGTGCGGCATCATCACCACGCTGGTGAATGAATTCAACGCCACCAACAAGCAGGGCATCGTGGTCAAACCGCAGATCGCCGAATGGCAACCCTTCTACGACCAACTGAGCGCCCGCATCGTCTCCAAAGACGTGCCGACCATCAGCGTGATGCATGAGTCGGTGCTGGGCGACTACGTGGCGCGCAAACTGGTGGAGCCGCTGGACGATGGCTTCAAGTCGGTCGGCATCAGCACCGACCAGTTCAGCGAGCAGGCCAAGACCGGTGCCATCATCGGCGGCAAGGCCTACGCCCTGCCCTTCGACACCTGGTCCTGGCTGTGGCATATCAACGGCAATCTGATGAAGAAGGCCGGCTTGACCAAGGCCGACGGCACGGTCATCCTGCCGCAAAGCCCCGAAGAGCTGCTGACCCAGGCGCGCAAGTTCAAGGAAGCCACCGGCAAGCCCTATCTGAGCTGGCCCGCCGCCGATGTGGCCGGCAACTTCCGCAGCCTGGTGACCCTGGTGGCGCAGCAGAACGCCAGCCTGTTCCCGACCAGCGGCAAGCAGATCGACATGCACTCCAAAGCCGTGCGCAACGCGCTGGAGCTAGCCAATACGCTGTACAGCGAAGGACTGATCAAGCCGAATCTGGACTACAGCGCCGGCAACCAGGCCTTTGTGAACGGCGACGTGGGTGTGCACATCGTCGGCACCTGGACGATTGGCGACTTTGTCGCTGCCGCAGAAAAGGCGGATTCCCCCCTCAAAGGCGGTTATTCGGTCGTGCCATTCGCCAAGCTCTACGCCAAGAAAGCCGCATTTGCCGATGGCCACAGCTGGGTGATGCTGAAGGGCGGCGCCAAGGACGACAAGACCCGCAATGCTGCGCTGACCTTCATGAAGTTCCTGTGGGACCGCGACTACGAGTGGGCCCGCACCGGCCACCTGCCAGCCAACAAAACCGCTGCCGAGCGCGATGACTTCAAGAAGCTGCCGTTCCGCAACAACATCCTGGAGATCAGTTCCATCGGCGTATCCCTGCCCAACAGCGTGCCGCGCCAGCGCGCGATCGAGTCCATCGTTGGTGAAGAGATGGTCAACATGATGGTCGCCAAAAAGCCCATCGACGCAGTGCAGAAGTCGGCCGAAGAACGCGTCAACAAGCTGCTGGCAGGCGTTCGCTAGTTCACACCACCATTTTGCTGGGGCGCACCGCCCCAGCCCACCCACTTTTTACAGGAAGCACACCATGATCTCCACCCGCCTGGTCGTAGACCGCGACTTCGTCGTCTCCGATCTCGACCGACGCATCTTCGGCTCCTTCGTCGAACACCTCGGCCGCGCGGTCTACACCGGCATTTACGAACCCGGCCACCCCACGGCCGACGAACGCGGCTTCCGCGGCGACGTGATGGAGCTGACCCGCGAGCTCGGCCCCACCATCGTGCGCTACCCCGGTGGCAACTTTGTCTCGGGCTACAACTGGGAAGACGGCGTAGGCCCCGCCGCCGACCGCCCGGTGCGCCTGGACCTAGCCTGGGCTTCCACCGAGACCAACCAGTTCGGCACCAATGAGTTCATGGAGTGGTGCAAGGCCACCGACATCGAACCGATGTGGGCCGTCAACCTGGGCACGCGCGGCCCGGACGAAGCCCGCGAGTTCCTCGAATACTGCAACCACCCGGGTGGCACGGCCTTGTCGGAGCTGCGCAAATCGCACGGCGTAGAGACCCCGCACGACATCAAGTTCTGGTGCCTGGGCAACGAGATGGATGGCCCCTGGCAGATCTGCTCGAAAACCGCCGACGAATACGGCCGCATCGCCCATGAAACCGCCAAGCTGATGCGCCTGGTCGACCCGACCATCCAGCTCGCCGCCTGCGGCTCGTCGCAACACAATATGCCGACCTACGGCAAGTGGGAAGACACGGTGCTCGAGCACTGCTTTGACGACGTGGACTTCATCTCGCTGCACACCTATTTCGAAAACCGCGGCGACTCCACACCCGAGTTCTTCGGCTGCATCGAGCAAATGGATGTATCGATCAAGGAGATCGTCGCCGTGGCCGATGGCGTGGCGGCGCGCAAGCATTCAACCAAGCGCATCATGCTGTCGTTTGACGAGTGGAACGTCTGGTACAAGGCGCGCTCCATCAACGACCTGCGCAAGCCCGGCTGGCCGCAAGCCCCACGTCTGCTGGAAGAAATCTACAACACCGAAGACGCGCTGGTGGTCGGCGGCGCGCTCATCGTGATGATGAACAACGCCGACCGAGTCAAGGCCGCCTGCCTGGCGCAGCTGGTGAACGTGATCGGCCCCATCATGACCGAGCCCGGCGGCCTGGCCTGGCGCCAGACCATCTTCTACCCCTTCGCCCAAGCCACCCGCTTTGCCCACGGCAAGGTGCTGCGCCCGGTGATCGAGTCGCCCAGCTACGAAGCCAAGAGCCACCCGGAAATCCCCTACCTGTGCGCCTGCGTGGTGGACGACGAGAGCACCGGCACCACCACCGTGTTCGCGCTGAACCGCCATCTGACCGAAACCATGCAGCTGCGCGTCGAGCTGCGCGGTCTGGGCACGTCGCGCACGCTGGACCATGCGCTGGCCCTGCACCACAGCAATATGAAGGCCACCAACACCAAGGATGCCCCCAACACCGTGGTGCCGGAGAATAATCCGAACGTACAGGTAGACGGTGAAACCATTCTGGCGGAGCTGCAACCCGGCTCGTGGAACGTGATCGTCACCACCGCCATCGGTCGTATTTAAAGAGGCAGGGGCCCCCGTGCCCCTTGCCGCACAAGGAAAACGCATGTTCGAACGTGAACCACTGGTGGGCACGATGACCGCACAGGTCGCAAAAATCATTGGCATGCGCGTCGTCGGCGGAGAGTTCTTACCGGGTGACGCACTGCCGGTGGAAAGCGAGCTGTGCAGTGCCTACGGCGTCAGCCGCACCACCGTGCGCGAAGCCATCAAGCAGCTGTCCAGCAAGCGGCTGATCGACGTATCGCCCAAGATCGGCACCCGCGTGCTGCCCTTTGCCGACTGGAACCTGCTGGACCGCGACGTGCTGGCCTGGCGCCTGCACGCGCAGTTCGACAGCAAGATCATCGAAGACATCTACGAGATGCGGCTGTGCTTCGAGCCGCGCGCCTGCTTTCTCGCCGCCCGCGCAGGCAATGCCGCCGACATGCAGTTGCTGGACCGCCGCTACCGCGAGCTGGCCGAGGCCTACACCAGCAACGAGGTGCGCGCCGCAGCCGAGGCCGACCTGGCCTTCCACATGACCATCATCGAGGTGTCGCGCAACGGCATGTTCATCACCATCGGCAACGGCATCAAAACCGCGCTGCGGGTGTCGTCCGAAATGCTGCTGCGCCATGCCACCCGTCCCAGCGAAGACCTGGCACTGCACGCCGACGTACATCGCCACATCCTGGCCCACGAACCAGACGCCGCAGCCGCCGCCATGACGGCGCTGCTGTCGGCATCACAGGCCCGGTTGCTGCCGTATACCGTCCAGCCCTAGCCGAAAGGCGGAACCTTGAGGCATTGAATGGTCGAAAATCGCTGTATTTTTCGGACCCCATGACATGCTTCTAAACGCCATCCAGTCAAAGCAAACTTTGATACAGGCAGCCATCGTGGACCTGGACGGCACCATGGTGGACACCCTGGCTGACTTCGCTGCGGCCCTGAACGGCATGCTGGCCGATCTGGACCTGCCCGCCATCACGCCGCAGACCATAGAAACCATGGTAGGCAAGGGTACGGAACATCTGTTGCACTCCGTACTCAATCATGCCCTAGCGCAGACACCGCCTACACCCGAAGCTATCAATATAGAAGCACTCTACGCGCAGGCCTGGACACGCTACCAACACCATTACCTGGCCATCAACGGGCAGTTTTCGCAGGTTTACCCCGGTGTGCTGGAGGGCTTGCGGGCCCTGCAAGGCAGGGGCTGGAAGCTGGCCTGCCTGACCAACAAGCCCACCGCTTTCGCCCTGCCCCTGCTGCAGGCCAAGGGCCTGGACGGCTTCTTCAGCCACGTATTTGGCGGCGATGCGTTTGAGCGCAAAAAGCCCGACCCGCTGCCCCTGCAAAAAACCTGCGAAGCCCTGGGCACGCTGCCCCAGCACACGCTGATGCTGGGTGACTCGCAAAACGATGCGCAGGCCGCGCGCGCCGCCGGCTGCCCGGTGCTGCTGGTGCGCTACGGCTACAACCACGGCGAGCCGGTAGAGGCAGTGGACTGTGACGGCCTGCTGGACTCGCTCGCCGAGCTCACGCTGTAGCGTCAGCGCCCGCCATGCTCAGGCCTTGAGCTTCAGCATGTAGATGATGGCCGAGGCGGTAGTCTGGTCGATCTCTATGAAGCTGCGCAGATCGGCCCCATCCAGCCAGCTGGACTCCCAGCGGTTCTGCTTCAGTGCTTTCTGCCAGCTTGCATGTGCAGTCGCATTTTTAACCCCCGCCAGCAACTCCGCCACCCGTGCTGGCAGCACGCCGCTGCCCACGAACAGGCCACGCCAGTTGGACATGACGGCATCCACCTTTTGGTCGCGGATAGCGGGAATGCCAAACATCGGCTTGCGCGCCGACACACCGATCGCCCGCAGCTTGCCACTGGCCAGCAGGTCGGCGAACTCGCTATACCCCGACACGCCAGCCACCGCCTTACCCGACAACACAGCCTCGGCCGACTGCACTCCACTGGTGAACGGCAGGTACACCATATCGACCACCGGCGCCCCAGCGGCCCGCACAAACAAACCGGCAAAAATATGATCGATGCCGCCAGCGGACCCGCCGGTAAACGGTACCTGCTTGGGGTCGGCCTTCACCATGGCAACTAGGTCGGTCACCGAGCGTATCGGAGAGTCTGCCTTGACGACCAGCACCAAGTAGTCACCAGTCAAGCGGGCCAGCGGCTGGACCTGGGCCAGCGTTACCGCAGGCCGCTGCAGGGCTACGGCGCCCACCATCACGGCACCGCCCACCATCAATGCATTCGGGTCCTGGCTGTAGCGCTGGGCATACGCGGCCAAGCCGATGGTGCCGCCCTTGCCACCCAAGTTCTCGTAGTCCACCTGCTCGCAGACGCCAGCCGCCACCATCGCAGCGCCTATGGCCCGACCGGTCTGGTCCCAACCGCCACCCTCGTTGGCAGGAATAACGATACGCAGACGCTGAGCCAGCGGCTTGCTGGCATCTTTGGCGACTACTTTGGATTGCGCGTACAGCGCTGGAGCGATGGCGGCCAGGGCAGCGCCCGACAGCTTGGACAAAACACCTCTACGACCCATACCCTGGTTCAGCATAGTTGGCTCTCGTTGCTAGTCAATACGGTACGGCCTTGGTGGACCGCAGGCGACATCAAAGCCCGCGTCAACCGGGCAACGGAAGCTTAACAAACCCTAAATGCTATTTTATTTATAGCTATCAGCACAGGCTTTGCCTGCGCCAGGGTCGTATTTCTTATACATTCGCAGTTCAGCAGTTGCTGAAATCGGGCTTGCGGTTCTCCATGAAAGCCGTCAACGCCTCCTTGGCCGCCGGCTCACGCAGCATCTTGCCGAAGATGCCGGTTTCCTCGGCCATGCGCTCAGCTACCGGTGCGGCCAATTCCTGCTTCATCAAGCGCTTGCTGGTGACCAAGGACGCCAGCGGCTTGGCCGCCAGGCGCAAGGCCTGCCGATGTGCCAGCGCATGTACCTCGGCGGGCGGCACGATGCGGTTGATCAAGCCCACCTCCAGCGCCGTCTCTGCGGTGAACGGGTCGCCCAGCAGCAATGCCTCTGCGGCACGCTGGTGGCCCATGAGACGCGGCAGCAGGTAGCTGGAGCCGGCTTCGGGGCACAGGCCCAGATTGACGAACGGTAGCGAAAACGCAGCGTTATCCCCTGCATAGACCAGGTCGCAATGCAACAGCATGGTGGTGCCCACGCCCACCGCTGCGCCGCAGACAGCGGCCACCAGCGGCTTGGGAAATGTGCTGATAACGCGCAGAAAGCGGATCACCGGCGACTCTGCCGTAGGCGCTGGCGCATTCAAAAAATCACCAATGTCGTTACCGGCCGAGAAGATGGTTTCGTGGCCCTGGATGACGGCCACACGCACACTGGCGTCGGCCGCAGCGCCTTCCAGCGCATCGGCAATGGCGGCGTACATCACCGAAGTCAGCGAATTCTTCTTGGCCACGCGATTCAGCGTGATGGTCAGGATGCCGTCTTCGGTGTGGGTGAGGATGTCAGTCATATGTGGTTCCCCCCCAGGCTCCGCGCACTGCGTGTCGCTCCTCCAACCCCCTGCAGGGGGCGATACCAGTGGCCCGGCAAAGCCGGTTCCACGGTATCCCTGGAATGGATGCGCTCAGTCCGCCAGCCTGGGTTAGGTAGTTGCAAAAAGTGGGAGGCTTAAACTCTCTCGAAGATACCAGCTGCGCCCTGGCCCATGCCGACGCACATGGTCACCATGCCGTACTTCAGGTTGTTGCGGCGCAGCGCGTGGATAACCGTGGCTGCGCGGATGGCACCGGTAGCGCCCAGCGGGTGGCCGAGCGCAATCGCGCCGCCCATCGGGTTCACCTTGGACGGGTCCAGGCCCAGGGTGTTGATGACGGCCAGCGACTGGGCCGCAAAGGCTTCGTTCAGCTCGAACCAATCAATGTCCTGGTGCTGCAGGCCGGCGTAGCGCAGCGCGGCGGGAATCGCCTCGATCGGGCCGATGCCCATGATGTGCGGCGGCACGCCCTTGCTGGCAAAGCTGACGAAGCGCGCCAGCGGCGTCAGGCCGAAGCGCTTGATGGCCGACTCGCTGGCCAGGATCAGCGCGCCGGCGCCGTCCGAAGTCTGCGAGCTGTTGCCGGCGGTGACCGAGCCGCGGGCCGAGAACACCGTCTTCAGCTTGCCGAGGCCCTCCACCGTGGTCTCGGGGCGCACGCCTTCGTCCAGATTGACGGTACGCTGGGTCACCGTGACCTTGGCGCTGTCCAGATCGACGCTGCGGTCGTCCACCGTGATCGGCGTGATCTCGTCGGTAAACGCGCCGGCCTTCATCGCCGCCAGTGCCTTCATGTGCGATGCGTAGGCGAACTCGTCTTGCGCGCTGCGGCTGATCTTCCACTGCTGCGCCACCTTCTCGGCGGTCAGGCCCATGCCGTAGGCGATGCCGTAGTTGTCCACGTCGTCGGTGTTGCTGAAGATGTTCGGCGACAGGCTGGGCCCGTTGCCCATCATTGGCACCATGCTCATGCTCTCGACGCCGGCGGCAAACATCACATCGGCTTCGCCGACGCGGATGCGGTCGGCCGCCATCTGCACCGCGCTGATGCCGGAGGCGCAGAAGCGGTTGACGGTGATGCCGCCCACCGAATTCGGCAGGCCGGCCAGCACCGCGCCGATGCGCGCCACGTTCAGGCCCTGTTGGGCTTCGGGAATCGCGCAGCCGCAGATCACGTCTTCAATGGTCGCCGGGTCGAGGCCCGGCACCTGGGCAAGGGCCGCGCGCAGCGTGGTGGCCAGCAGTTCGTCAGGCCGGGTGTTGCGCAGATAGCCTTTGTGCGAACGGCCGATCGGCGTGCGGGTGGCGGCGACGATGTAGGCGTCTTGGATTTGCTTGCTCATATTCGTTCCTTAGTTGCGCACGGGCTTGCCGGTGTTCAGCATGCCCATGATGCGTTCCTGCGTTTTTGCGTTGTCCAGCAGGCTGCAGAAGGCTTTGCGTTCCAGGCTCATCAGGTATTCCTCGGTCACCAGCGTGCCGCTGTCAACGTCGCCGCCGGTCACCACACCGGCGATCAGGCTGGCGATGTGGAAGTCGTGCTGGCTGATGAAGCCGCCGTCGCGCATATTGACCAACTGTCCCTGGATGGTGGCCTTGCCATTGCGGCCTGCCACCAGGAACTGGCGCTTGTGCGGCGCGCGGTAGCCGCCAGCGGCCATGGCCTTAGCCTCATTCAGCGCCACAAACAGCAGCTCGTCCTTGTTCGGCACGATCACGTCGCTGTCCAGCAGGTAGCCGAGCTTGCGTGACTCCAGCGCGCTGGTACCGACCTTGGCCATCGCGGCAGCCGTGAAGCCCTCGGTCAGGAAGGGCAGCAGGTCCTTGTGGGTGGACAGGGCAGCGTTCTCGGCCGCACGGCGGGCGATATAGGTCAGGCCGCCGGCACCCGGCACCAGGCCGACACCGACTTCGACCAGGCCGATATAGCTTTCCATCGCCACCACGCGGCGGGCTGAGTGCACGGCCAGCTCGCAGCCGCCGCCCAGCGCCAGGCCGCGCACGGCAGAGACGACGGGCACATTGGCGTAACGGATTTTCAGCATCACTTGCTGCAGCGCTTTTTCCATCTTGTTGATGGCACCCGCGCCGCCCATCATGAAGCCGGGCAGCATGGCCTGCAGGTCGGCACCGGCGCTGAAGGGCTCGTCGCCCGACCAGATCACCACGCCGGCGTAGTCCTTCTCGGCCAGATCGACTGCGCGGGCCAGGCCTTCGGAGACTTCGGGACTGATGGCGTGCATCTTGGTCTTGATGCTGGCGATGATGATCTGGTCATCCAAGGTCCAGAGGCGGATCGCCTTGTCTTCATGCAGCGTTTTACCTGCCGTCTCGAAACTGCCGCCCAGGCCCAGGCCTTGGGTGTGGCCGGAGATCTTTTCAGGAAATAGCTGCCGGGCGTAGACAGGCAGTGCGTGGCGCGCTACAAATTTAGAAGTGGATGGGTTCCACGAACCTTCCGCCGTATGCACGCCGCCAGCCTCCGCCACCGGGCCGTTGAAGACCCAGTCGGGCAAGGGCGCATCGCTCAGCGCTTTGCCGGCGGCGATGTCTTCCTTGATCCAATTCGCCACCGTGAGCCAACCGGCTTCCTGCCAGAGCTCGAACGGGCCTTGCTGCATGCCGAAGCCCCAGCGCATCGCCAGGTCCACGTCGCGCGCGGTTTCGGCAATCGTCTGCAGGTGCACGGCGGCGTAGTGGAAGCTATTGCGCAGAACGGCCCACAGGAACTGGCCTTGCGGGCCTTCGCTGTTGCGCAGCAGGGCCAGGCGCTCGGCGGCCGGCTTTTTCAGCATGCGGCCATAGACCTCGTCGGCTTTCTCGCCGCCGGCCACGTAGTTGCCCGAAGCCATGTCGAAGCGCAAGATGTCACGGCCCACTTTCTTGAAAAAACCGGCCTTGGCCTTCTGGCCCAGGTTACCCATTTCCAGCAGCTTGGCCAGCACCGGCGGCGTGCCGTAGCTGCCGTAGAACGGGTCGGTCTCCAAACTGAGGTTGTCCTGCAAGGTCTTGACCACATGCGCCATGGTGTCCAGACCCACCACGTCGGCGGTGCGAAAGGTGCCCGAGCTGGCCCGGCCCAGGCGCTTGCCGGTCAGGTCGTCGACCACGTCATAGGTCAGGCCGAACTTGGCGGTCTCGCCAATGATGCCCAGCATGCCGGCGATGCCGACGCGGTTGGCGATGAAGTTCGGTGTGTCCTTGGCGCGCACTACGCCCTTGCCCAGGCTGGTGGTGACAAAGGCTTCGAGCTGGTCCAGCGCTTCGGGCTGAGTGGTGGGCGTGTTGATCAGCTCCACCAGGTACATATAGCGCGGCGGGTTGAAGAAATGGATGCCGCAAAAGCGCGGCTTGATTTCCTCGGGCAAGGCCTCGCTGAGCTTGGTGATCGACAGGCCGGAGGTGTTGGACGCCACCAGCGCGTGCGGGGCGATGAAGGGCGCGATCTTCTTGTACAGATCGAGCTTCCAGTCCATGCGCTCGGCAATGGCTTCGATGACCAGGTCGCAGTCTTTCAACTGCTCCAGGTGGTCGTCGTAATTGGCCTGCTGGATCAGGTCTGCGTCTTCCGGCACGCCCAGCGGCGCGGGCTTGAGTTTTTTCAGGTTGGCGATGGCCTTGGCGGTGATGCCGTTGGCCGGGCCTTCTTTGGCCTTCAGGTCAAACAGCACGACCTGCACTTTGACGTTGACCAGGTGCGCAGCAATCTGCGCACCCATCACGCCTGCGCCGAGTACGGCGACTTTTTTGATGGGAAATTTAGACATCACATTCTTTCGATTTATTGCACGCGCAGCCAGATCTGGGTGCGATAGAAGGGGCCGATGTAGCCACGCACCTGCAGCTTCTTGCCGTCTTCCAGCGGCACCATGCGCAGGGTGTAGTTCTTGCCGTTGTCGGGGTCTAGGATCTTGCCGTCTTCCCACAGGTCCTTGCCCTCGGCCTTCTTGGCGCCGCGGATGATTTCCATGCCGACCTTGGGCTTGTCTTTGCGGTCGTCCGTGCACTGCGTGCAGTTGGGCTCACCGCTGGTGACCAAGGCTTTTTCCACCACACCGGAGAGCACGCCGTTATTGGCGGTGATGCGGATCTCTGCCTTGGGCTCACCGGTCTTGTCGTCGATATTGCGCCACAGCCCTTCGGGCGTCATTTGGGCAAATACGCCGCTAGCGCAGACGAATCCTGCGCAGAGTGCTATCAATTTTTTCATGGTGGTCTCCGGCTGCGGCTTCAGGCCAAAGCGGCGTCGGTATCCATCAGCGCCTTGCTGCCGGTACGGATGGTGCGCATCAGCGTAGCGGTTTCAGGGAACAGCTTGGCGAAGTAGAAGCGCGCGGTCTGCAGCTTGGCCTGGTAGAACGGGTCGGTATTGCCAGCAGCGATCTCGCGCAGCGCCACCTGCGCCATGCGGGCCCAGAAATAGCCAAATACCAGGTGGCCCACCACGCGCAGATAGTCCACGGCGGCCGCGCCCACTTCATCGGCGTTCTGGAAGCCCTTGAAGCCCAGCTCGGTGGTCAGCTTGGTGACCTGGTCGCCGAGGATGGCGATGGGGGTGATGAACTCGCCCATCTTCTCGTTCACGCCCTCTTCTTCTACCAGCGCGGCGACCAGCTTGCCGAACTTCTTCAGCGTGGCGCCGTTGTTGCCCAGGATCTTGCGGCCCAGCAGATCCAGAGACTGGATGGTGTTGGTGCCTTCGTAGATCATGTTGATGCGGTTGTCGCGCACATACTGCTCCATGCCCCATTCCTTGATGAAGCCATGGCCGCCAAACACCTGCATGCAGGCATTGGTCGAGATATGGCCGTTATCGGTCAGGAAGGCTTTGACGATAGGCGTCAGCAGAGCCAGCATGTCGCCAGAGTCGGCACGTACCTTCTCGTCGGGGTGGCTGTGTTCCTTGTCCAGCAGCACGCCACAGAAGATGCCCAGCGCGCGGCCGCCTTCGGCGTAAGCCTTGGCGGTGAGCAGCATCTTGCGTACATCGGGGTGCACGATGATGGGGTCGGCCGGTTTGTCCTTGGCCTTGGTGCCGGTCAGCGAGCGCATCTGGATGCGGTCCTTGGCGTAGGCCAGGGCGTTCTGGTAGGCCACCTCGGTCAAGCCCAGGGACTGGTTGCCCACGCCCAGACGGGCCGCATTCATCATCACGAACATCGCCGCCAAGCCCTTGTTGGGCTGGCCCACGATAGTGCCGATGGCGCCGTCCAGCACCATCTGGCAAGTGGAGTTGCCGTGGATGCCCATCTTGTGCTCCAGGCCACCGCAGTAGATACCGTTGCGCTCACCCATAGTCACATTGCCATTGCCGTCGGCATTGGCATGGAACTTGGGCACGGCAAACAGGCTGATGCCCTTGCTGCCTTGGGGCGCATCGGGCAGGCGGGCCAGCACCAGGTGGACGATGTTCTCGGCCAGATCGTGCTCACCCGCGCTGATGAAAATCTTGTTGCCGGTGATGGCGTAGCTACCATCGGCCAGAGGCTCGGCCTTGGTACGCAGCAAGCCCAGGTCGGTACCGCAATGCGGCTCGGTCAGGCACATGGAGCCGGTCCATTGGCCGCTGACCAGCTTGGGCAGATACAGCGCCTTTTGCGCATCGGTACCGTGGGCCAGCAGGGCTTCGTAAGCGCCATGTGACAGGCCGGGGTACATGGTCCAGGCCTGGTTGGCCGAGTTCAGCATTTCATAGAAGCACTGGTTCACCACAAACGGCAGGCCCTGGCCGCCGTAGGCCGGGTCGCAACTGAGCGCGGCCCAGCCGCCTTCGACGTACTGCGCATAAGCTTGCTTGAAGCCCTTGGGGGCAGTGACTTCGTGCGTGGTTTTGTCCAGTGTGCAGCCTTCGGCATCGCCGCTAATGTTCAGCGGGAAGGCGACCTCGGCGGCGAACTTGCCGCCTTCTTCCAGCACGGCGTTGATGGTGTCGGCATCGGTGTCCACATGCTGTGGGCACAGCTTCAGGTCGTCGGTGACCTTGAGCACTTCGTGCATCACAAATTGCATGTCGCGCAGGGGGGGCGTGTAAGTGGGCATGGTTAGTCCTTGGAAATACGGGAAGGGTTGGAAGTAGAGACTGGCGCGGTAACACCGTAGCGCGCCAGGATGTTGTCAAACCCGGTGTTGGCGCGGGCCACGGCACCGGGGGTTTTCAAAAATCGGGCCTCGTAGTGCAGCGACAGAATCAGGCCATGGATCTCGAACGCGGCCTGGCGCTCGTCCGCATCGGGGCGCAAGTCGCCCTCTTCCTTGGCCTGCTCCAGCGCCCGACAAAATGCCGACAGCCAGGCCTGGACCGAGCTGGCCAGGGCGTCACGCACCGGGCCAGGCCGGTCGTCAAACTCGACCGCGCCGCTAATGAAGATGCAACCCGACTGCAGCTCGATGGACACGCGCTGCATCCAGTTGGCAAACAGCGCCTTCACCCGTGGCAGGCCACGCGGAGCCTGCATGGCGGGGTAGAACACCTCGGCCTCGAACTGGCGGTGGTACTCGCGGATCACCGAGATCTGCAACTCTTCGCGTGAACCGAAATGCGCGAACACACCGGACTTGCTCATGCGCGTGACTTCGGCCAGGGCGCCGATGCTCAAGCCCTCCAGCCCGATATGGCTGGCCAGACGCAGCGCCGCCTCGATGATGGATGCCTTGGTCTGCCGGCCTTTGATCAAGGCGCGACCATCCCGCACGCCCTCTACCGCAGGGGCGCGGGTGGCATCCACAGGGTCTCCTTTGGCAGACATGGCATCCTTTACGCAAAAATAAAACGAACGATCGTGCTATTTAAGGATATTCGAAGCCAATGCTTTTAGCAATGCATTTTTGGATAGCCGATTGCAATAAGCCCAAGTGCAAACCCTAGGTTACCTATAAAACTATGCACTTCTTTTTCAATGGGAAATATTCCCATATAATTTTTTGCCATGGCCTTTGACATGTAGATGCATCCCGCAGGCCTCAATCTCCAAGGAGTTCCCATGACCGCCTCCCCCTCTCGCCGCACCCGTCTGGTGCTCGGCCTTTCCATCGCAGCCATAACCGCCGTGCTCGCAGCCTGCGGTGGCGGCAGTGGTAGCGCAGCCAGCAGTGGCACCAGCACCACGTCCGCGTCCACCAACTCTGGCACGGTCACCGGCTTCGGCAGCGTATATGTGGATGGACGCGAACTGGAAGACGCGCTGGCCAACACCAGGGTGGAAAACGCCGACGGCAGCTACACCACGGTTACGCTGCAATTGGGGCAGCATGTCAACGTATCTGCCGATAGCAGTGGTATGGCAAGCACCATCACCGTGGGGGCAGCAGTGATTGGTGCTGTCAGCAGCATCGACACCAGTGCCGGTGAATTCAAGGCCGCAGGCCAATGGGTGGCGGTGAACAGCGACAGCAGTACCGGCCCTGTCACGGTATATGCAGGAGGCTATACAGCGCTGACAGATATGGCAGCTGGCGACCTGGTGGAGGTTCATGGCAGTGCCGTCTACAGCAGCACGCACGCCGCCTACGTCATCCACGCAACCCGGGTGGAAAAGGAAGCCGCCATCAGTGCCGTGCGGATCACGGGTACGGTCAGCAACCTCGACACCAGCGCCAAGACGCTCAGCATCAACGGCGTCACGGTAAATTACGCTGCGGCCACCGTGGTACCGGCAAGCGCAACGCTGGCAAACGGCCTGGTCGTGACCGTGTGGGGCCCCAGCGGCAGCCTGACGGGCGGCAGCAGCGTGACATTGGCCGCCACCCGGCTACGCATCGTAAACAGCACCGTCGCCAGCAACATTGCTTCAGGCACGGGCCAAGTGGGCGGCCTGGTCAGCAATTACAACGCCACGGCCCAAACCTTCACCATCGACGGCATCACCATCAAGCTAGCCAGCGCTACCATCACCCCCTCCGGCGCCAGCATTGCCGATGGCGCGTACGTGCTGATCACCGGTACGTTTGGCAGCGACGGCACGCTCACGGCCACCAGCATCAAGGTACGCGAGGCCAGCACAGCCGACGACACGGCCGCCATCCGCCTCAAGGGCGCCATCAGCAGCTATGTGGATGCCAGCTCCTTCGTGGTGCGCGGCATACCGGTGGATGCCTCGGCCATTGACCTGAGCACTGCCTGCCCCGGCACCACACTGGCTGATGGCGTGGTGGTCAGCATCGTCGCGGCACAACAAAGTGGCACGGACGTGGTCAAAGCCAGCAGCATGTCCTGCCTGTCATCCAGCGTCGCCGGCACCTACACCATGCATGATCTGAGTGGCACGGCTGGCAGCGTAGACACCACAGCCAAGACCTTTGTACTGACGTTGGCGAACGCAAGCACGCAAGCCGTGCTGTGGACTGACCTGACCGCCTGGGGCAGCGGGGTCACCAGCAGCACACTCAGCGGAGCATCGGTAGTGGTGGAGGGCTACCTGAATAGCGCCAGCGTGCTGGTCGCCCGCAGCATACGGATCCAGGGAACCGAAGACGTAGACCGCTACAACCGCACAGGCAGCGGCTGGGACGACTACAACCACCAGTTCCGTACGGCCCACCACTGAGCGCTGGCCTGCAGGTAGATGGCGCCGTCACTCCGCCAAAGCCCGCTCCAGCCACTGGTACACAAAGGCATCGGCATCGCTCTCGCACTGGGCCACGTTGAAGCGCATCCAGGTCTGCGTCGCAGCCACCGTGCTGAACAAATGTCCTGGTGCCAGCATGATGCCGTGCACACTGGCCCGCGCGGCCAAGTCCACCACGTTCTGGATGCGCGGATGCCAGGCCCATAAAAACAGGCCGCCCCGGGGTTCGCAGAACAACTCAAAACCCATTTGCCGCAGCCTTTGGGCGCAGCGCTCGTGGGCCTGGGTCATACGGGTGCGCAGACTGCGCAGATAGCGCGGGCGGTGCGAGTCACTCAAAGCCACATGCACGATGCGCTCGATCAGCTCCGAGCTGGTCAGCCCGGAGAACATCTTGAGACGAGAAAAATCCCCCATGATGTCTGCATGGGCCAGCAGGTAGCCGCAACGCAGACTGGGGGCAATCGACTTCGAAAAACTCCCCACATACACCACGCGTGAAAGGTTATCCAGGCTGGCCAGCGAAGGGCGGGCCTCGGTATCCAGGTCGCAGTAAATATCGTTCTCCACCAGCAGCACGTCGTACTTCTCGGCCAGTCGCAACACCTTGTGCAACTGCTGCAGCGTGGCCACCGAACCGGTAGGGCTATGGAAGCGCGGCTGGGTAAAGAAGACCTTGGGCCGCAGCCGCACAATCAGGTCCTCCAGCGCGGCCAGGTCCCAGCCATCGGACGTTCTGGGTGCACCGTGTGGGCGCACGCCCACAAAGCGCAGCGCGTTGATGAGGTTGGGATAGCCCGGCTCATCCACCAGCACCACGTCACCAGGCCCTACCAGCCAGCGTACCGCCAGGTCCAGCGCCTGGCTCGCGCCCTGGGTCAGCAGGACCTGGTGCGGCTGGATGTGGATAGCCTGTTGGCGCATGCTCTCGCAAATCCAGGCCCGTAAAGGTGGATAGCCCAGCGGGTCGCCGTAGTCGCCCAGCGGCATGGGATCCGCAGCCGTGAGCGAACGCATGGCGCGGCGCACGCCATCTTCGAACAACCAGCTGGGTGGCAACCAGCCACAACCGGGCTTGTACGGCAGGTGGTGGTTTTCAAAAATGCGCTGCAGATACCAGCTGTTGTCAAAACTGCCGGCGGACAGGGCCGACGGAGCCTCTGAGACCTGTGAGTGCACCGAAGCAGTGCGAGCACAAACGAAAAACCCCGCGTTCAGCCGGGACACTACATAGCCCGAAGCCACCAAACGGTCATACGACTCGACCACGGTAAAGATGCTGACCCCGTTTTGATGGGCGAACTGGCGTATGGATGGCAGCTTGGCTCCTGCCCGCAGCCGCCCCGTATCGACCATCTCTCCTATACGCGCAACGATCTGCGCCACCAACGGTGTGCCTTGGCGAAATTCAAACTTAAACATGGCGGTATTGGAAGCGCTAGCGACGTGTATTTTGCGTAGGGTTTGTGTGTACCGGTCTGTGGACCTACACGTACCGTGCCACACACAGCATGGGTGTACATGGTGCTAGATCAAGCTTCGCCCAAAAATACCGGCATTGCAACGACAAGCGGCGAACAACACCCATGGCAACCCACGCGCAAACCACCAGCAGCCAGCCCTTGGTTCGCTTTTCGGCCGTTCAGAAAACCTATGACGGCAGCCAGCTGGTTGTGCAGAACCTGGACCTGCAAATCCAGAGCGGTGAGTTTCTCACGCTGCTCGGGCCGTCCGGCTCTGGCAAGACCACCACGCTGATGATGCTGGCCGGATTCGAATCGCCCACCTCGGGCGAAATCTTCCTGAACGAAAAATCTATCACCCGCACCCCACCGCACAAGCGCAACTTCGGCATGGTGTTCCAGAACTACGCACTGTTCCCCCACATGACCGTGGGCGACAACGTGGCCTACCCCTTGAGCGTGCGTAACGTACCCAAGGACCAGCGCGCCGAGCGGGTAGCACGTGCACTCGACATGGTGCAATTGCGCGGCAAGCAGGACCGCTACCCCACCCAGCTGTCCGGTGGCCAGCAGCAACGCGTGGCACTGGCCCGGGCCATGGTCTTCGAACCCCAGTTGGTGCTGATGGACGAGCCACTGGGCGCGCTGGACAAACAGCTGCGCGAACACATGCAGATCGAGCTGAAAGACCTGCACAAGAAGCTCGGCGTGACCTTTGTCTACGTGACCCATGACCAAAGCGAAGCCCTGACCATGAGTGACCGCGTCGCCGTGTTCAACGACGGCGTGGTGCAGCAACTGGCCCCAGTGTTGTCGCTCTACGAGACCCCGGCCAACCGATTTGTAGCCGGCTTTGTGGGCGACAACACTCCGCTCAAAGGCACCTGCGGCAGCAGCGAAGGCGGCCTGTGCGAACTGAACATTCCCGGCGCCGTGACCCGCTGCCTGGGGGTGAACGTCAACACCGCCCACGTCGGCGCCAACATCGTCGCCAGCGTGCGCCCAGAGCGCATCGCCGTGCATACGGAAAGTGCGCTGCCCGAGTTGAATGTGTTCAAGGCCCAACTGGCCGACACCATGTATTTCGGTGACCACCTGCGCCTGCGCTGCGCCATCGAAGGCCAGGGCCTGGCCACCGTGAAACTGCCCCTGTCCGTCGCCCGCCCACCTGAGCGCGGCGACACCCTGTGGCTGCACGTCCCCCCCGAACACCTGCGTGTGTACCTGTAAGTCTGTTCACTTTCCTTGTTTGCCTCTTTTTTAAATGGAGTTTTCCGTGATGAAGCTGAAATACCTGTCCCTGCTGGCGGCTGTCGCCACCCTGCCCGCCCTGGCCCAGACGCAACTCAATGTGATCAACTTTGGCGGTGCCAACGCCAACGCACAAAAGAAGGCCTTCTACGAGCCCTATGAGAAGGCTGGCTCCGCCAAGATCGTGGCCGTTGAATACAACGGCGAACAAGCCAAGATCAAGGCCATGGTCGAAGCCGGCAAGGTCACCTGGGACGTGGTCGAGGTCGAGTCCCCCGACGTCAGCCGCGGCTGCGACGAAGGCCTGTTCGAGAAAATGGACTGGGCCAAGGTAGGCAACAAGTCCGACTTCGTGCCGGCCGCTGTACACGAATGCGGCGTGGGCGTGTTCGTCTGGTCTACCGTCATGGCCTACAACGCCGACAAGCTGAAGACCCCACCCAAGACCTGGGCCGATTTCTGGGACGTCAAGAAGGTCGCCGGCAAGCGCGGCATGCGCAAGGGCGCACGCTACAACCTGGAATTCGCACTGATGGCCGACGGCGTGCCCACCGCCGACGTCTACAAGGTACTGGCCACCAAGGCTGGCGCCGACCGCGCATTCGCCAAACTGACCCAACTCAAACCCAACATCCAGTGGTGGGAAGCCGGTGCCCAGCCGCCCCAATTCCTGGTCGCTGGTGACGTGGTCATGAGCACGGTCTACAACGGCCGCATCGACGCCGCCAACCGCGAAGGCAAGAACCTGGGCATAGGCTGGACCGGCGGCATCTACGACCTGGACTACTGGGTCATCCCCAAGGGCACGCCGAACAAGGACGCGGCCATGAAGTTCATCGCCTACGCCACGGCCCCCGCCGCCCAGGCCGAATACGCCCGCAACATCGCCTACGGTCCGGTGAACAACAAGGCCTTGCCACAGCTGAGCAAGGAAGTGCTGGCGAATCTGCCCACCTCTCCCGCCAACGCCAAGGACTCGCTGCAGTTCAACGTGAAGTTCTGGGCCGACCAGGGCGAAGAGCTGGAAAAGCGCTTCGCCGCCTGGGCCACCCAGTAAACACCGCCAGGCTGTCATGACCATGGGAGACGCTACCTTGACCTCTGCAGATGCACCCGGCATAGAGGACCGCGACCTGCTGATGCGCCAACTGGCCAAGGCCAAGCGCCGCGCCCGGCTCTGGGCCTTTGCTTTGGCCACGCCTTTGCTGGCCTACCTGCTGGTCATCCTGCTGGCGCCGATTGCGGTGCTGCTGGTGCGCGGGGTAGAGAACCCCGAGGTCGTGTCTGCCCTGCCGCGCACCGCGCGTGCGCTGGACGGCTGGGACGAGGCCATGACGGCCCCGCCCCGCGCCTTCACCGCCCTGGCGCTGGACCTGTCCCAGCTGCCCGGCGGTGGCGGCCAAGCCGGCGGCCTGGCCCGACGGCTGAATACCGAAACCCCTGGCGCACGCTCGCTGGTGATGAACACCTTCCGCGCCATGCCCCTGCCGCCAGGCCTGTCCGACGAGGAATACCGCAGCCGTATTCTGGAAATCGACCCGCGCTGGAACGAAGGTAAATACTGGATCGCCATCGCCAAGAACGGCTCGCGCTGGACACCCGACTACCTGCTGACGGCGCTAGACCTGCAGCGCGAAGCCGGCCACATAGTTGCTGTAGACCCATCGCGTGCGGTGTTCACCAAGATACTTTGGCGCACTTGCTCCACCAGCTTCATCGTCACCCTCTGGTGCCTGCTGCTGGCCTACCCACTAGCCTACTGGCTGAGCAGCCTGCCGGCCCGCAAAGCCAATCTGCTGATGATTCTGGTGCTGGTGCCTTTCTGGACCTCGATCCTGGTGCGCATCGCCGCCTGGATCGTGCTGCTGCAGCGTGAAGGCCTGATCAACCACGGCCTGCAAAACCTGGGCCTCATCAACGACCCGCTGGCCCTGTTGTTCAACCGTACTGGCGTGGTCATTGCCATGGTGCACGTGCTGCTGCCCTTCATGATCCTACCGTTGTACAGCGTGATGAAGTCCGTGCCCTCAACCTTCCAGCGCGCTGCCGTGTCGCTGGGCAGCACACCCATCGCCGCCTTCTGGCGCGTGTATGTGCCACAGACCTATGCCGGCATCGGCGCCGGTGCGCTGATGGTGTTCATCCTGTCCATCGGCTATTACGTAACCCCGGCGCTGCTCGGTGGTGCCGACGACCAGATGCTGTCGTATTACGTGGCCCAGTACATCAACGTGGATGTGAACTGGGGTGTGGCCGCCGCGCTGTCCACCGTGCTGCTGGCCACTACGCTGGTGCTGTACGCGCTGTACCGCCGTTTGCTAAAAACCGAACTGAGCATGACCTGATATGAGCAAGTTCCTCCCCGTCTTCCCCGCGTACAGCACCTGGCTCGACAAGCTCGGCTGGTGGGCGCTGCGCGCGTTCGGCGTCGGCATGCTGGTGTTCCTGCTGCTGCCCATCGTGGTGATCATTCCCCTGTCGTTCTCGTCCAGCTCCTTCTTGTCGTACCCGATTCCCGGCTGGTCCATGCAGTGGTACCAGAACCTGTTTGGTTCGGACGAATGGAAGCGTGCCGCGCAGAACAGTTTCATCGTGGCACCCGCCGCCACGGTATTGGCAACCATCCTCGGTACGCTAGCAGCGGTCGGCCTGGCGCGCGAAAACTTTCCTGGCAAAGGGCTGCTGATGGGCGTGCTGATCTCGCCGATGGTGGTGCCCATCGTGGTGGTCGGCGTGGCCTCGTACCTGAGCTTTGCCAAGGTCGGTCTGACCGATTCGTACGCCGGTTTGATCATGGTGCACGCCGCACTTGGTGCACCGTTTGTGCTGACCACCGTGCTGGCTACGCTGCAGGGCTTCAACCAGAACCTGGTACGCGCCAGCCAGTCGCTGGGCGCCTCGCCGTGGCTGACCTTCTGGCGCGTGACCTTGCCGATCATCGCTCCCGGCGTATTTTCAGGTGCACTGTTCGCCTTTGCGACATCCTTCGACGAAGTGGTGGTGACCCTGTTCCTGGCCGGCCCTTCGCAGTCCACGCTGCCGCGCCAGATGTTCAATGGCATCCGCGAGAACATCAGCCCCACCATTGCGGCCGTGGCCACGCTGCTGATCATCTTCACCACCAGCCTGCTGCTGGCGCTGGAGTGGCTGCGCGGCCGGCGCCAATAAGCAGGCGCTACAGATTCAGTAGCTACTCGCGCTTATTCCATCAGCGCTGCAGCCCTAAAAGTCTTGCAAACTGCGTACAGACACCCCTTCCAAAGATTCCGCGGAACTGGCTTCGCCAGGCCGCTGGAATCGCCCCCTGCAAGGGGGTTGGCGGCGACTTGCGTTATCGGCCCAAAGGGCCGATCCCGGGGCAGTGCGTAGCCTGGGGGTGTTCTAAAGTTTGAACGGCACCACTACTTGGTGCTGTTCGCCCAGGCCTTCAATGCCCAGGGCCATGGTGTCGCCCTTCTTCAGGAACACCGGCGGCTTCATGCCCAGGCCCACGCCGGGCGGGGTGCCGGTGGTGATCACGTCACCCGGCATCAAGGTCATGAACTGGCTGACGTAGCTAACGATCTTGGCCACGCTGAAGATCATGGTCTTGGTGTTGCCGGTCTGCACGCGCTTGCCGTTCACGTCCAGCCACATGCTGAGCTTTTGCGGGTTCGGCACTTCGTCGCGCGTCACCAGCCAGGGGCCTAGCGGGCCGAAGGTGTCACAGCCTTTGCCCTTGTCCCAGGTACCGCCGCGCTCGATCTGGTATTCGCGCTCGCTCACATCGTTGATGGTGCAGTAGCCGGCCACAAAGTTCAGTGCGTCCTTTTGCGACACGTAGCGGGCTTGCGTGCCGATCACCACACCCAGTTCGACTTCCCAGTCGGTCTTCTTCGAACCCTTGGGCAGCATCACCGGGTCGTTCGGGCCCTGGATGCAGGAAGTGGCCTTCATGAACACCACGGGTTCGGCCGGGATCGGCAGACCGGACTCGGCCGCGTGGTCGGCGTAGTTCAGGCCAATGGCGATGAACTTGCCCACGTTCGCCACCGGGCTGCCCATGCGCGGCTTGCCCTTGACCAACGGCAACTTGGCCAGATTCAGCTTGGCGATCTTGGCCAGCGCCGCATCGCCCAGCTGCGCCGGGCCGATGTCCTTGACTACCGCACTGAGGTCGCGCAGCTTGCCTTCGGCATCGATCAGGCCGGGCTTTTCCTTGCCGGGGTTGCCATAACGAACGAGTTTCATGGATTTCCTTTGTGTGTAAAAAAGCGATTCAAAGCCCCAACCAGGCCTATGGGCCGCAGGGGTCTGCAGCGGCACAGGCCCCTGGGTTTTGCCGGATGCCACCTAGCATGATGTATGCGATTATTAATTGGCCTTACCACTTGGCCAATTAAGGCTAACCCTTAACCCCATTCTCTACCCTGCCCGAACCTTTCTGATCCATGCCGCTGCACCCCCTGGAACCCCAACGCCTGTACCGCCAGATCGCCGAGCAGATGCGCAAGGGCATGCTGTCCGGCGAGTTCCCGGTGGGCACGCGGCTGCCAGCGGAGCGCGAGCTGGCCCTGCAGCTCGGTGTGAGCCGGCCCTCGGTGCGCGAGGCGCTGATTGCGCTGGAGGTAGAGGGCTGGGTAGAGGTGCGCACTGGCTCAGGCGTGTACGTGCTGGAGCGCGGGCCACGCAGCCCGGACGCCGCCGTGGCCGCCGCCGAATGGGGCCCGCTGGAGCTGATCCGCGCCCGCCGCGTCATCGAGGGTGAAACCGCGGCTCTGGCCGCCACCCTGGCCCTACCCGAACACATCGCCGCCATGCAGCAGGCCCTGCAGACCATGCAGGACGAAGCCGCACAAGGCAAGGCGCCGCTGGACGGCGACCGAGACTTCCATTCCGCCATCGTGCAGGCCAGTGGCAACGCCGTGCTGGTGGAAACCATCCACGGCTTCTGGGACGCGCGGCGCGGCCACCTGTTCACCCGGCTGGGCGGCTACTTTGAAAGCCCGCGTTCCTGGCGCATGGCGCTGAAGGAGCACCAGGCCATCCTGGCCGCCATCCAGGTCCAGGACGCTGATGCCGCCCGTGCCGCCATGCATGCCCACATGGACAAATCCCACCACCGGCTGAACGCCAGCTGGCAAAAAGCCAACCCCGCCTGAACCGCACCGCCACCATGACCACCACTTCCGCCCCTTTCATCCGCCTCCACCCTGCCGATGACGTGCTCATCGCCCGCGCCCAGCTGCTCAGCGGCGCCAGCGTCGAGGGCATTTCCGTCAAAGGCATGATTCCCCCCGGCCACAAGATCGCCACCCACGCGATTGCTGCTGGCGAGCCCGTACGGCGCTACAACCAGATCATCGGCTTTGCATCCCGCGCCATTGGTCCGGGCGAACATGTGCACACCCACAACCTGAATATGGGCCCGGACAAGGGCGACTTTGCCCGCGACTACGCGTTTGGCGCCGATGTGAAACCCGCCGCGCCACGCCGTGAGGCCACGTTCATGGGCATCAAACGCGCCGACGGCCGGGTCGCCACGCGCAACTACATCGGCATCCTCAGCAGCGTGAACTGCTCGGCCACCGTGGCCCGCGCCATCGCAGCCCATTTTTCGCGCCAGACCAATCCCGCCGCGCTGGCCGGCTACCCGAACATCGACGGTGTGGTCGCGCTGACCCACGGCACCGGCTGTGGCATGGATGGCGAGGGCCTGGGCCTGCAACTGCTGGAACGCACGCTGGCCGGCTACGCCACCCACCCCAACTTCGGCGCCGTGGTGGTCATCGGCCTGGGCTGCGAAGTCAACCAGACCAGCGCCTGGCTGGCCCACAGCAGCCTGCGCGAAGGCGACACCCTGCAGACCTACAACATCCAGGACGCAGGTGGCACCCGTCATGCCGTCGAAAAAGGCATTGCCTTGGTGAGCAATATGCTCGCCAGCGCTAACAATGTGCAGCGCGAGCCCTGCAGCGCCTCCCACATCACCATCGGCCTGCAATGCGGTGGATCGGACGGCTACTCGGGTGTCAGCGCCAACCCGGCGCTGGGCGCAGCGGTGGATCTGCTGGTGGCCCACGGCGGCACCGCCATCCTCAGCGAAACCCCGGAAGTCTATGGCGCCGAGCATTTGCTGACGCGCCGTGCGGTCAAACCGGAGATCGCCGAGAAGCTGATCGGCCGCATCAAATGGTGGGAGAACTACACCGAGATCAACGGCGGCGAGATGAACAACAACCCCTCGCCCGGCAACAAGGCCGGCGGCCTGACGACCATCCTGGAGAAGTCACTTGGCGCAGTTGCCAAAGGGGGCACAACGAACCTGGAGGGCGTGTATGAATACGCCGAGCCGGTGACAGCCCACGGCTTCGTCTTCATGGACACGCCGGGCTACGACCCGGTCAGCGCTACTGGCCAGGTCGCGGGCGGCGCCAACGTGATCTGCTTCACCACCGGCCGCGGCAGCGCCTACGGCTGCGCACCCTCGCCCTCGCTGAAGCTGGCCACCAACTCAGCGCTATGGCAGCGGCAAGAGGAGGACATGGACATCAACTGCGGCGAGATCATCGACGGCAGCAGCTCGGTACAGGAGATGGGCCAGCGCATCTTCGAGCTGGTTCTGGCCACCGCCTCGGGCGAGCAAAGCAAGAGCGAGCGCCACGGCTACGGGCAGAACGAGTTCGTGCCCTGGCAGGTCGGCGCGGTGATGTAGGCTCCAGCCACAGTATGCCGAACAGCATGCATAAAAACAGGCTCTGACGCAGATAAAACCTGCGCAAGAAGCTACCTTTTTAATAGCAAATAAAAATCAACCACCCGTCGCCAGTTCGGCCTGCCAGCGGTCCAGGTTCTGCTCGTTGGCCGGCTCCACGATGCGACGCACAGCGGCCGCGACTTCCGCGCTCTCGAAAGCCTGCTCCCAAGTCACCCGCGTACCCGCCGCCGTGGGCTCCAGGCCGATGGTGAGCACAAAGTGCGGCTGCGACAGATGCTGCACGACGATCTTGCGTGCCGGCTCAATCTGCCCGAAGGTGGATTCGTTTGGGTAGCTAGAGCCGTCCGGCCCGTGCATGGTGAAGCGCCACTGACCGCCGGGCTTGAACTCGAAGACGTCGAAGCTGTTGTGAAAACCGTCCGGCCCCCGCCACCTGGCCAAACGCTCGGGCGCAGCAAATGCCGCGAATACAGCCTCTGGGGATGCCGTGAAGATTCTGAACGTTTGGAAGGTAGTCATGGTGGGTTCTCCTGTCCTAAGTAAGGGAATCGGTCACCTTCAAATTCCAAGCAAGCATTTAAGTGCACGTTCAGCCTCGAGGCAGCGCTGCGATAAAAACCACATGCCGAAGAGGAAGGCAAAAGATATTAAAACCTTGTTTCTATCATTTGCCATCATCAGGTTGGCCGGTGAGAAAACCGACGGCTCGATGAACAAACTCTCAAGGTTGCCAATCAGAGTATTCGTTTAGGCTTTTAGCCATTTCACCCGATTGCATCAACCGCGTTACGCCCTCTACCAAATAGCGGCGGGTTGCTGTCGAATCGGCATTTGCATTGACCAACGCGCGAACTGGATAGGATTTATAAAGCGCTCGGTGAATGCTCTTGTACTTCGGATCTACCAGAAGTGGGTCAACAATATCATTCGCAACAACTAGTGCATCTGCTCGCTTCAACAAAACCATGTCCAAGCTACAGCTCATGCAACTGGACTCAGCCACTGGAAAAGGAAAGAATGAAGAATGTCCCGCTTCTATCAACACAACCTTGTTCTTTCCAACTGTATGGACATCTAACGGATCTGCCTTTCGTGAGTAAATAACAAACGGCCTTTTCCCAATAGCGACCTCAGTGACATAGGCCAATCCTTTGGGCGCAGGCAAATCGTCAACTTGGATGAATGGCATATGAAAGTCAGCATTGCCCTCGGCCGTTTCCAACAATGACCTGGCAAATGGACGAAGAATAATTTTTGTTTTCGTATGCGTCACACGATCGAGTGCGCGAATGAGATCCGGTAGCTCGCCTTGCACATCTACTCCATCCTTTTGGCTCGAACCATTCCCTGCCAATGATGCGACCCGGTCGTAAGGCTGGGCGTAGGCTACAGCACTAAAAATGCTCAGCAGAATCAACAAAACACGTGTGATATGCGGCATAAATGCTCTTTCTTTTAGGCCAGAAAATTCTAGTGATCCAAATAAAATTTATCAATTCGGATCTTCCTTGGTGTTGGTGTGATTTTTTCTCACCTCAACAGATTCCGCATACCAAATGAATTGGCTGTGCCATGAAACACACCACCATGAACGAACATCAACGACAGCTCATCCATTCTGATCTCAGGTCAAACTTCAGCCGTCTTCGCCTTGTGCAGATAGCTGGTGACTTCATCCGCCGACATCGGTCGCGCAAAGTAATAACCCTGTGCCTCGTCGCAACCGAAGACGCGTAGCTGGTGCAGCATGTCGGCGGTTTCAACGCCTTCGGCGATGGTGCGCAAATTCAGGCTGCGGGCCATCTGGATGATGGCGCGCACGATAGCGGCGTCATCGGGGTCAGTACCTAAATCGCGCACGAAGGACTGGTCGATCTTGAGCTTGTCGATGTCAAAACGCTTCAAGTACGACAGGCTGGAATAGCCGGTACCGAAATCGTCGATCGACAGCTTCACACCCAGCAGCTTCAGGCGCTTGACGCAGTCCAGCACGCTTTCCACATTCTGGATCAGGATCGACTCGGTCAGCTCCAGCTCCAGCAGAGCGGGGTTCAGCCGGCTGTCTTCCAGCGCATGGATCACCGACTGCTCCACGCTACCGCGTTTGAACTGCACTGCCGAGAGGTTCACCGCCATGCACAGTTCAGGCAGTCCGTCCCGCTGCCAAGCCATGGCCTGGCGGCAGGCTTCTCGCAAGACCCAGTCACCAATCGGAACGATCAGACCGCTTTCTTCGGACACCGGTATGAAACGCGCAGGCGACACCATGCCGAGCTGGGGATGGTTCCACCGGATCAGGGCCTCGACCCCGATGATCGCGCCGCTGGCCAGATCGATCTGGGGCTGGTAATGCAAAACGAATTCGTTGCGCTCCAGCGCGCGCCGTAGACCGTTGCGGATGAACTGGTGCTCGATCGCCTCCACGTCCATCGCATCGTCAAAATAACGGTAGGTGTTGCGCCCATCACTCTTGGCTTTGTACATGGCCATGTCGGCCTTCTTGAGCAGGCTTTCAAAGCTCGTGCCATCTTCGGGAAAGATGGCCACCCCCATGGACACCGAAGTCGATATTTCCTGGCCTTCAGCAAAGAAGGGTAGTTGCATCTGCTCCATAAGCTTCGCCAGAATTGGCGCTGCATCTTCCGCCTGGGTCAGGTCCGGCAAAAGAATGAGGAACTCATCACCGCCCAGCCGGCTGATGGTGTCGGTTTCGCGCATGCCGGCGCTCAGGCGAGTGGCAATCTGTTTAAGAAACGCGTCGCCGCTATCGTGGCCCAGCGTGTCGTTGATGCTTTTGAAGTTGTCCAGATCCAGAAACAGCAGCATCACGCGCCAGTTTGTCCGGCTCGCTCGGGCCTTTGCCTGCTCGAAACGATCTTGTAGCAGCAGACGATTGGGCAGACCGGTCAGTACATCGTGGAAAGCCTGGAACTGAATCTGCTGCTCTGCCAATTTGCGCTGGGTGATGTCAGCCACAAGAAATATATTGGCATCGGGTTGCCCGCTCTCAGTGAACAAGGGCGCGGTGGACAAGCTGATGTGAATGACAGAGCCGTCGCGGCGCTGCCGAACCAACTCGACCTGGTTAAGCGACTCCCCATTGCGTAACCTGGAAACAATGCTGTCGTACTCCTGCAGCTTGTCCTTTGGGATGAAGAGTACCTTATGGCCAATGGCCTCTTCGGCAGTCCAGCCAAACATTCTCTGTGCGGCCGGGTTCCAGCTGATCACAAGGTTGTTGCAGTCACAGGTGTAGATGGCCAGCGGCGAGTTTTTCACCATCGACTCCAGCCGTTCATTACTGGCTTTGAGCGCGGCGCCAGAGCGCTTGATCTCATTACGCATCCGATTGACGGCGTTCGCCACGTGGTCGAGAGCGTCGGGGCGCCAACGGCCACCATCCCGGCGGTTGAGCAGCAATGGCTGCTCACTGGATACATTCCTGGAAAACTGCAGCAGATAGCCGGCAATATGTTCCAGATGCTGCCCCACCAAAGCCTGAAAGATCAACAAAACAAAGGCGGTGACCAAAAAGGTCTTGATGGCGTTGCTCACCAGCATGACGATAAATTTGGACCACAACCGCGCCACCACGTTGTCCACACTGGCAACCACATGCAGCTCGCCAATGAGCACGCTCTCCCCAAAGTTGAGGCGATTCAAGGGAAAGACCGTTTCCATCTGGCGCTTGGAGGTACGGGCGCCAGCGTACCACTGGGTCTTGCCGTTGGAGACGATACTCAGATACTCAATGTCGCCTAGGTTCAGCAGGCCGTTGAGGTGGTTCTGAATCTGGGTGGGCTCCAGCACCCAGACGCTTTCCACCAAAGTGGGCAGATACACCTTGCGAATCGACTCCACCCGCTCATTGATGCCGCGTATGTCCCCTCGATAGTCCAGGTAGAGCTCCACCGCGGTGATGACTGCGGTGACGGCGGAGCTGAACAAGACCACGGCCAACATGATCCTGCGCGCGATGCCGTTGTTACGAATCAGCGCCTTATTGAAAAAATTCAATTTAAAAACGTCGGCAAGTGTCATCAGCACTCCAGCTGTTGGGCATTGCATCAAAGATGCTCTCGTCGCTCACGTCCGCGGGAAGGCCTCAGAACGTGCCCACGATCCAAGCGCCTGAGCGACCTTAAAACCAGGGCCGCGTTCGTCTTGCCAAACTCATGACTCCCTTCGCAAGTACCGGCAGTTGTTCAGCCAGAGTGTACGTCCAGCAGCATTACTGCAGACACACGTAGTTACTGAAATTTGAGCCGTCTTCTGGTAAGAAGTCTGGGTTTGGACATCGACAGGACGGAGTCCACGGCCCCTGAAAAATTGTCACTATCGGGTCAGATGCTTCCGCAGACGCTCGAACAACTTCAAGCAGAAAGTTGAAACCCGTCTAAGGATGACGAAGTAAATCCAAATGTGCTACGCTGAAAGTGACGAGACCGCCAGGTCCCCTCATGGAGGATTTCCAAGAGTTTTAGATGGCGACATCGAAAACCATCGGCGCTTTAGTATTCGCCGTTGCGGCAATAACCCCAACCCATATTCCAGAGAAACTCAAGAGTGATAAACAACAAGCGAGTTTCGCTCTTTCACTCATTGAGAATTTGGCTATTGGTCATACTCGTCATAACCAAGGCTTCAAATAGTGTTTATGCTGAAGACTTGGTATTGGTTGCAGCCGACAGCCGTCCTACAGCCTACATCGTGGACGGCAAGCCGACGGGTATTCTGGTGGATGTGGTGACCGAAGCCTTCCGACGCTCTGGCCACTCCGTAAAAATCCAGTTAATGCCATGGGCACGTTGCTTGGCCGAAGTACGCGAGGGCAATGTGGATGGCATATTCTCGGTTTTCAGACTGCCTGAGCGAGAGGCGTTTCTTGCCTACACCGAGAACCCGGTCATCACGCAAATCGAAGTCCTTTTTATCCATACAGATTCGGATATTCAATTTACTGGCAATTTAGCCGAGTTATCGCACCTCAGAGCGGGCATCATTCGCGACACAAGCTACGGTCCGGATATCGATAAGCTGGTCAAGAATGGGACTTGGCAGAACATCACCTATACCAGCAGCGTTGACAGCCTCGTTGCCATGCTTGCCGCCAAGAGAATTGATTTTGCACCCAGTTACCGGGCGGTATTTCTGGATGCCGCAAAACAGGCGGGCTCCATCGGCAAGATCAAGGAGTTAAGCCCCGCCGTTGAGTCCATTCCCAGTTACCTGGCTTTCAACAAGAAGCGCGACTACGCGAAAATCAGCGCCGAATTTGACAAGGCACTGGCATCCATGAAGAAGGACAAGTCCTTCGATGCCATTTACACCAAATACTTGAACTAAGCGCCCATCGCGGTCTAGCCCGCAGCCGCCAGCAAACTCCGCAAACTACCTTCCAGGTGTTCGGTCGGCAACCTGGTAAACCCAGACCGCGCAAAGCGCTGCAGCCGCCCGGCGGCGAAAGAGGTCAGCACCGATGCCCGCACCTGGGCGTCCACCGTGGGGGTGTCGCTGCCGGCGCTGGCCGTACGCAGGCACTGGCGCAAGGTGGCTTCTATCTTGTCGAAGAACAGGTTCATGCGCTGCTGCAGGCGTTCGTTCTCGAACACCAGGGCGTCGCCCACCATCACCCGGGTCATGCCGGGGTTCTTCTCGCCAAACTGCAGCAGCACCGAGACAATGCGGCTGGCCTGGCGCAGGCCGTTGCCGTCGTCGTTCGCCATGATCTGGTTGACCAGCGAGAACACCGACTGCTCGATGAACTCAATCAGGCCCTCGAACATCTGCGCCTTGCTGGCGAAGTGCCGGTAAAGAGCGGCCTCGCTCACCTCCAGGCGAGCGGCCAGAGCGGCGGTAGTGATGCGCTCGGCACCCGGCTGCTGCAGCATGCTGGCCAGGGTCTGCAGAATCTGCACCCGGCGCTCGCCCGGCTTGGGGCGCTTGCGCGGTGCGCTGGTCTCTACCAGCTCGGTGTCTTCGGCCATGCGGGCTTTAGTTGGAACGAATCATGGTGCCAAAGGCCTGGTCGCCCAGGATTTCCAGCAACAGCGCATGCGGCACACGGCCGTCGATGATGTGCACGGCCTTCACGCCGCTCTTGGCCGCGTCCAGCGCGCCGGCAATCTTGGGCAGCATACCGCCCGACAGGGTGCCGTCAGCGAACAGGCCGTCGATGTCGGTAGCGGTCAGGTCGGTCAGCAGCGCACCGGCCTTGTTCAGCACGCCAGGGATGTTACTCAGCATCAGCAGCTTTTCAGCCTGCAGCTGGATGGCCAGCTTGCCGGCCACCACGTCGGCGTTGATGTTGTAGCTTTCGTTGTCCACACCAAAACCGATGGGGCTGACCACGGGGATGAAGGCGTCGTCTTGCAGCGACTTGACCACGCTGGCGTCGATGCTCTCGATATCACCCACCTGGCCGATGTCATGCTCGATGCTGGGATCGGCGTTGTCGGCCATGCGCAGCTTCTTGGCACGGATCATGGCGCCGTCGCGGCCGGTCAGGCCCACGGCCTTGCCGCCGGCCTGGTTGATCAGGCCCACGATGTCCTGCTGCACCTGGCCGGCCAGCACCCATTCGACCACTTCCATGGTTTCTTCGTCGGTGACGCGCATGCCCTGGATGAACTGGCCCTTCTTGCCCAAGCGGCCCAGCGCCGACTCGATCTGCGGGCCACCGCCGTGCACCACCACCGGGTTGATGCCGACCAGCTTGAGCAGCACCACGTCTTCGGCAAAGGCTTTTTGCAGCGCCGGCTCAGTCATGGCGTTGCCGCCGTATTTGATGACCATGGTCTTGCCGTGGTACTTGCGTATGTATGGCAGGGCCTGGGCCAGGATTTCGGCTTTGTCGCGGGGGGCAATCGGGGTAGACATGGAGCGGGTTTCCCAAATAAAGGCTAAGGCTGAATCATATAAGGCTGCCGTGGCAGTTTTACAGCTTGTGGGTCGACAGCAGGATGCTGGTCTCGGTGTTGGAAATGCCGGGAATGGTGCGTATGGTGTTGAGCACCTTGTCAAACGCCTCCAGCGTGTCGGCGCGCAGCTCGGCGATCAGGTCCCAGCGGCCGTTGGTGGTGTGCAGGGTCACCACGTTGGGATGGCCGCGCAGCGTACGGCGCACCTCCTCGCCATGCGGGCCGTCCACCGCAATGCCCATGCTGGCGCGGATGCGGTGCGCCTCCACCTCGGGCCGCAGCCGCACCGAATAGCCGACGATGGTGCCATCGGCCTCCAGCTTGGCGATGCGGTTTTGCACCGTGGCACGCGCCAGGCGCAGCTTTTTGGCGATGGCCACCACCGGCATGCGGGCGTCGTCGCGCAGCAGCGCGATCAGTTGGCGGTCGGTATCGTCCACTTAAAACTAGCCATATTGCTCATATTGATGGGCTAAATGTAAGGTTTACCGTAAGACTTGCCAAGTTGCATGCTTCATTTTGGCGCCCCCGAGCGGAAAAATACCGCCATGCACACACCTACCCCCCCTTCCCGCACGGTCTCCATCCAGGCGCCCTGCGCCGTCGTCATGGTCCGACCGCACCGCTTCACCCCCAACCCCGAAACTGCCGCCGACAACGCCTTCCAGAGCCCGGCCGCCCAAGAGGCCGCGCACAGCATTGCCGCAGCCGCCTACCGCGAAGTCAGTGAAGCGGTGGCCCAGCTGGAGGCTGCGGGTGTGCGCGTGCACCTGTTCGAAGACACGGGCGAACGCGACACACCGGACGCGGTGTTCCCCAACAACTGGTTCTCCACCCACCCCGGCGGGCACATCGCCATCTATGCCATGTACTCGCCCAGCCGCCGCCGCGAACGGCGCAGCGACGTGATCGAGATGCTGAAAACGCAGTACCGCGTGCAGGACGTGATCGACTACTCTGGTCTGGAGCAGGACAACCTATTTCTGGAAGGCACGGGCGCCATGGTGTTCGACCACCTGGCCCGCGTGGCCTACACCGCGCGCTCACACCGGGCCGACCCGGTGCTGCTGGAGCGCTTCAGCACCCATTTCAACTTCGAGCCCATGCTGTTCGACACCGCCGATGCGACGGGCAAGCCGATTTACCACACCAACGTGCTGATGTGCGTGGCCACGGATTTCGCGTTGGTGGGCATGGACATGATCCCTGACATGCAGCGGGCAGCCCAGGTGCGGGCGCGGCTGGAGGAGTCGGGCCGCGAGGTGATTGCCCTCAGCACAGCGCAGATTGCCGAATTTGCCGGCAATGCCATCGAACTATCTGGTCGTGGCGGCCGGGTGTTGGCGCTATCGCAGCGTGCCTGCAACAGCCTGACAACCGCGCAGAAAGCGGTTATCGAAAAGTCGGCCCGCCTGCTGCCGCTGGCCGTGCCGACGATAGAGATGGCCGGGGGATCGGTGCGCTGCATGATTGCAGGCATCCACCTATCCCCGCGGCAGGGATAGGCGCTATTTCGTTTCCAGTTCAATCCGAGATTAGGCGCGAAGCCGCAGGCAGTGGTTTGCCACGATCAGGCGAAGCTTGTCCCAAAGCGCTGCCAGCGCCTTGGGAGGACATATCGGGTTGAACTGGGAGCGAAATCAGTGGTGGTGGCCGTGCTCGCCGTGTACGTGCTGGTGCGCCACCTCTTCGTCCGACGCGGCACGCACGCTGACCACCGTCACGGTGAACTGCAGGGCTTGGCCGGCCAGGGCGTGGTTGCCGTCCAGCAGCACCTCGGGGCCCTTGATCTTGACCACGTTGTAGATGTGCTCGCGGCCGTCGTCGGTACGGCCCTTGAGCTGGCCGCCGACCTTCACGCCGGGTGGGAATTCACTCTTGGGGATGCTGCGCACCAGCGACTCGTCGCGCACACCGAAGGCGTCTTCCGGTTGCAGGTTCAAGGTGACCTGGTAGCCGGCCACGCGGCCTTCCAGGGCTTCTTCGATCTTGGGCAGGGTGTTGTTGTAGCCGCCGTGCAGGTAGACCATGGGGTCCTTGGGTGCTTCGATGAGCTTGCCCTTGGCGTCGGCTACCTTGTAGCGCAGAGTGACGGCGGTGTTTTTTTCGATTTTCATGCTGGAAGCCGCCAGGGGCGGAAATAGGACAGGTGCAGCCTATTTTCGCGCAGGCTGGGGTCGGCCATTTCCGCCTCTATAAAAACAGCCGCCAGCGCAATCAATACCTGCGCTGGCAGCTATCGATTCAGGAGCACACATCAGCCAGGTCCACCTGGGCTGTCTCGGGCAGGCGCGAGGCGCCCAGCAGCGCCAGTACGGCGATCAGCATCAGATAGAAGGCCGGTGCCAGGTGGTTGCCGGTGCGCTCGATCAGGTAGGTGGCCATCAGCGGCGCCGTACCGCCAAACACGGTGTAGGCCAGGTTGTAGCTGATGGCCGAGGCGGTGTAGCGGATGCGCGTGGGGAACAGCTCGGACAGCAGCACCGCCGTCACCACGCCCGACAGCACGGCCGCCAAGGCCTGCAAAGCCGCGCCCAGCAGAGCCAGCGGCACACTGCCCGACTTGGCCAGCTGGAACGAGGGGTAGGCACACACAATCGCCAACACACACACGGTGTACATCGTGCGCTTGCGCCCCACATGGTCGCTGTAACGCCCCGCCAGCGGGCACAGCGCAATCGCCACCAGCAAGCCACATACGCCCACCAGCAGCGCCTGGTTGCGGCTCAGTTGGCCCACCACCTGCACATAGGTCGAGAAATAGGTCGTGAAGGTGTAGAAGGACAGCGCCGTCACGGCGATAAACAAGCTCAACCACAGAATGCGCAGGCCGTGGCTGCCAAAGGTTTCGCGCAGCGAGGCATGCTGCGCGCCATGGTCCTCTTCCGCCACCGCCTGGAAGGCCGGCGTCTCCGCCAGCTTGGTGCGCAGGTACAGGCCAATCAGCCCCAGCGGCGCGGACAGGATGAACGGCAGCCGCCAGCCCCAGTCGGCCATGGCCTGTGGCCCCAGCCACACACCCAGGGCATAGGCCACCACCGCCGCGCTGGCGAAGGCCGAGAAAGTAGACACCGGCAAGAAGCTGGCATAACGGGCACGCTGGCCGCGCGGCGCATGCTCCATCACATAGGCACAGGCACCGGCGTATTCGCCGCCGGCCGAGAAGCCCTGCACGCAACGCGCCAGCGTCAGGGCCAGAGGCGCCGCCACGCCAATGGCCGCGTAGTTGGGCAGGAAGCCAATCGCCGTGGTGGCGGCGGCCATGAGCAAAATGGTCAAGGCCAGCGTGCGCTTGCGGCCGATACGGTCGCCCAGCATGCCGAACACCACGCCGCCCAGGGGGCGGAAGGCAAACGCCACGGCGAACACCACGAAGGTCTTGAGCAAGCCGGCCTGCGGATCGTCCCCCGGGAAAAACTGCTGGGAAATGGCGGTGGCCAAAAAGCCATAGACCGCGAAATCAAACCACTCTACAAAATTGCCGATAGATGCGGCAGCAATAACTTTGTAGATGGTCTTCTGGGGGACGTTCGCCTGCATAGGGCTCCTTGGGTTAGTGGCCTGGACACAGAGCGATTTCCATGCCACATCCCCCGGGGGCGGTCGCTAGGCAGTGGGTGGCAACTGCTTCTCGCCGCCCAGCATCTGGGTGAAACGCGCCGGGTCCTGCCCGTGTACCGGCTCCGCATCGCCCCAGGGCCAGCCGCCAAACTGGGTGCGGCGGTAGTCGGCCATGGCCTGCTCGATCTCGGCATGGGTGTTCATCACGAAGGGGCCGTACTGCGCCACCGGCTCGCCCAGCGGTCGGCCTTGCAGCAGCAGAAATTCAGCCAGCTCGGGGCCGTTGACCAGCTCCACTGGCTGCGAAGCATCCAGCGTGACGGCGGTTTGGCTGGATACGGCCTGGCCAGCCAGTTGCACCGATGCACCCTTGAAGAAATACAGTCTGCGCTGGGTCTGCGCGCCGCTGGCGGCGGGCAGCGTCCAGCGCGCGCCGGGCGCCATGGTGATGGTCCAGATGGCTACATCCGCATCCGCCTGCGCAGCGAAGGACCCTGGGGGCGGCGCCAGGGGCGTCACATCGCCCAACTGGCCGGCGGTGACACGCACATCGGTGGCCAACCCTTGCGCATCGGAAAAGGTCTGCCGCGGCACTTCATGCTGCCAGAACATGGTGAAGTGGGGCTCCACCATTTTGTTGCGCGCGGGCAGGTTCAGCCAGATCTGGAACAGCTCCAGCGGATTCGGCTGGCTCTGGTCGAGCAGCGGAAACATCTCGGCATGCACGATGCCGCGACCGGTGGTCAGCCACTGGACATCACCCGCGCCATAACGGGCACTGGCACCCAACGAATCCGCGTGGTCCACCAGACCTTTGCGCACAATGGTCACGGTCTCGAAACCGCGGTGCGGGTGTGGCGGAAAGCCAGGTACGGACTCGCCGTGGTACATGCTCCAGCCGTCCTTGCGGCTGAAGTCCTGCCCGATAGCACGACCCGCCAGCGATGCAGCAGGGCCCAGTTCGCCATTCGCCTGCGGATAAGCGTCATCGTGGTAGACGCAGAACAGAAACGGATCCATCGTCGGCCACGGAAAACCGAGGGGCTGAACGTTCAAGACAGCGGAGGGGGCGGACATGGCAGACGTTCCTTCTTCAAAAGGTATACATGGAGGCGCAGGCCGCCACTTCAACCGCCAGCTACGGCATGCAGGCCAAGACCCGGCCGACGGCAGGGAGACATATCCAACGATACACTGACTTTCAGACCCTAGCCTGGGCGGCGGCTAGCGATGAACATGATGGTCGCCGAGGCGCACTACCCGGTACTGCGGCAGGCCATGCACACCATGCACAACCACCCCACGGTGGCGAAGCTGATCCCCACCTTGCTGGGTGAATTGAAACCCTAGGACACAGCATGCATCTGGAAGGCTCCTGCCACTGCGGCAAGGTCAAGTTTTCGGTCGAATCCCACGAGCCCGTGCCCTTTATGCGCTGCTACTGCAGCATCTGCCGCAAGACGGCCGGCAGCGGTGGCTATGCCATCAACCTGGGCGCCGACCACCGCACCTTGAAAGTCACTGGCAAACGGCATTTGCGGGTGTACCAGGCCGACATCCGCGAAGGCGACGACGTGCACCACAGCAGCGGGCAACGCCACTTTTGCAGCCGCTGCGGCACCGCCCTGTGGTTGTGGGACCCGCAATGGCCGGACCTGGTGCACCCGCATGCCGGCGCCATCGACACGCCGCTGCCGACGCCGCCCGAGAACGTGCACTGCCTGCTGGACTCCAAGGCCCCGTGGGTGCAGGTCGAAGGCCACAAGGGCGACCCACGCTTTGGCGGCTACCCCGACTTTTCGCTGGCCGAATGGCATGCGCAGCGGGGACTGTCATCGGGCGCGCCAGCGCCCAAAATACCAACTAAAAATAAGCGCCAGCGCAATTAATACCTACGCCGATAGCTAGTGTTTTTATAGCAAATAACTTTCAAACAAACAAGCCCACAAAGCGGTCCAGAATGACCGCGTGGTCTTCAAACAGCTGGTCTTCCAGCCCCGGCAAATCGGCCAGCGGCACCCACTGGGCCAGTAGCGCGTCGTCGGCACCCTGCACCTCGGGCAGGCGAATATCACCCAGATCGAAATGGAAAGCGTTGGTAATCAACCGGCCGCGTGGACTGCGCAAGGGGTGGTCGAATACCTGGCTGCCCTTCAAAGCGTGGCGCATGGTGGAAGCCAGGGTTTTGAAGCCGGTTTCCTCCTCCAGTTCGCGCAAACTGGCGGCGTAGAAGCGCTCGTTCTTGTCTACAAATCCGCCCGGCAACGCCCATTGGCCATGGCCCATGGCACCGCCCCGGCGCACCAGCAGCACATGCTGGCTGGCGACCAGCACGGCATCGGCGGTCAGATAGGCGTCGGCCGTCCAGCGCTTACGGTAGGCGGCCACCGCCTGGTGTTCGCGCACCCGCTCGGCATACACCGGCAGGCGCGCCCAGGCCTGCAGATAGGCCAGTACCGGCGGGCTGACGTGCGGGGCCAGCACGGCCAGGCGCGCATCCGGGTCGTCGCCTTCAAAGAACACATTGCGCAGGGAAGTGGCATCCAGCTCGTATTGCGGCTGGACGGCGTGGGAAGACCAGCTAGGGAAGCTGTCCAAGTAATAGGTGGTGTGGTCCTTTTTGAAGCCCACCAGGGTCACACCGCCCTGCCCCTGCGTTAGCTGCTGCACGCCGGCACGCACGGCAGCGTTCCAGCGCTCATCGTCGAAGTAGTCGCGCACCGGCAAAAACTGCACGCGGGGCAGGTCTGCCGGAGAAAGAACCGACTGCAACATCGCCTGCCGCTCCTGCCAGGTAAAGGGGTTGCGCGCATCGCGCGACCGGTAGGCAGAGCCGATGACAACGATCACCTGCTCGGCGATCTCCAGCGCGGCGTTGAGCAGGGTTTCGTGCCCTTTGTGGAACAACTGCCAGCGGCCGACGATGATGCTGGTTTTAACTTTTGGGGTGTCTTGCATGGGTTCTTTCTGCTCAGGTGATCAAGCGTAATGGACGGCGGCAATGGGCATCTGCCGCCCGCTGCCAAAGGCCCGACCGCGCACGCGCAGCACGGGCGGGGCCTGGCGGCGCTTGTATTCGTTGCGGGCAATCATTTTCTGGATGCGGGCGATCAACGCCGCGCCCGCCGGTGTGGCACGCAGCGCAGCCACTTCGGCATCGGAACGCTCACGCTCCCATGCTGGCAAGCGGTGGCCTTCGACCAGATGCTTCAGGATTTCGTCCAGCACCTCGTAGGGCGGCAGGCTGTCGGTATCTTTCTGGCCGGGGGCCAGCTCGGCGGACGGCGGCTTGTCGATGATGGCGACGGGGATCAGCTCGCGCCCGGCCATCGCGTTGATGTGGCGGCACAGCGCGAACACCTCGGTTTTGTACAGGTCGCCGATCAGGCCCAGGCCGCCGTTGGTGTCGCCGTACAGCGTGCAGTAACCCACCGACACCTCGGACTTGTTGCCGGTGGTCAGCAGCAGGTGGCCGAAGCTGTTGGAGTATTCCATCAGCGTGGTGCCGCGCACCCGGGCTTGCAGGTTCTCCAGCGCCAGGCCTTGCAGCGGCTGCCCAAAGGCCTGCGCAAAGCCGCCCTCGAAAGACTGCACGATGGCCTTGATGGGGTGCTCCACCAGCTGGATGTCCAGGTTGCGGCACAGCGTTACCGAGTCCGACACACTGCCCTCGCTGGAGAAGCGCGACGGCATGGTGATGCCCACCACGTTCTGCGTGCCCAGGGCTTCCACCGCCAATACCAGGGTCAGAGCCGAATCGATGCCACCGGAGCAGCCCACCACGGCTTGGGTGAAGCCGCAGCGGCGCGCGTAGTCCTTCAGGCCCAGCACGATTTGCTGGCGGTAAAACTCCATGGTGGGCAGGCCATCGCGCGGCACGGCGGGCAGCGCCTGGCCGTTGGCGTCGCTGAAGGTCTGCGTGCTGGCATCGAAACTGAGGGTGCGCACGTCCTCGGTAAAGCGCGGCGCTTCGAACACGATGGCGCCCTGCGCGTCCACCGCGAACGAGGCGCCGTCGTACACCAACTGGTCATGCCCGCCGATCTGGTTCACATACAGCAGCGGCAGCTTGTGGCGCGCGCAGGCCTGGCTGAAGATGGCATGGCGCTCCTCGCGCTTGCCCACGTTGCTGGGGCTGGCGTTAATGGACAGCACCACGTCCGGCGCGGCGTCGGCCAGGCGCAGAAAGGGGTTGACGCCGTAGTCCTGGCCCGCGTCGTTCCAGCCGTCTTCGCAGACCATGAAGCCGACCTGCATGTGCCCCACCCGCAGCACACGGGCGGCGTCGGGGCCGGGCTCGAAATGGCGGCGTTCGTCGAAGATGTTGTAGGTGGGCAGCAACTGCTTGGCGTACTGCAGCACGATGGCGCCGTCGCGCAGCACCAGCAGCGCGTTCAGATAACGCTTGCCCACCCCATCGCGGCGCACCGGCACGCCCACTACCCACAGCAGCTGGGGTGTGGACAGGGTGGCGTGCAGCAGCTGGGCCAGGCCGGCCTCGACCCGCGCCTGGAAATGCGCGTCGTCCAGCAGGTCGCCGGGGTAATAGGCGGTCAGGCTCAGCTCGGGGAACACCACCAGGTGCGCGCTCTCGGCATGGGCCTGCCGGGCCGCGCGCAGCATCAGGGCGATGTTGCCGTCGATGTCGCCGATGGTCGGGTTGATTTGGGCACTGGTGATGCGCAGCATGGCCGGTCCTCCGTTCATTTAATTTTTCTGAGAAAACACCTGGCGCAGATAGGCCAGAAAGGTCTCATCGTCGCACAGGGTTTTGCCCGGAGAGTCCGACAGCTTGGCCGTGGGCTGGCCGTTGCACGACACCAGCTTCATCACGATGTTCAGCGGCTTCAAGCCAGTGTCGTTGGTCAGGTTGGTGCCGATGCCAAAGCCGGTTTGTATGCGGTCGGCAAAATGGCTGTGCAAGCGAAGGGCGGTAGGCACGTCTAGGCCATCCGAGAACACCAGGCGCTTGGCGTGCGCGTCCAGCTTGAGCTTGGCGTAGTGGGCCAGGGCTTTTTCGCCCCACACCACCGGGTCGCCGCTGTCGTGGCGCAGGCCGTCGAACAGCTTGGCGAAGTACAGGTCGAAGTCGGCCAGGAAGGCGTCCATGCCCACCACGTCGGTCAGCGCTACACCCAGATCGCCGCGGTATTCCTGCACCCAGGCTTCCAGTGCGGCTTTTTGAAAACCCTTGAGCTGCACGCCCACGGCCTGGAAGGTCTGCAAATACTCATGCGCCATGGTGCCGATGGGCACCAGGCCAAACTTCCTGGCCAGGTAGACGTTGGAGGTGCCTTTGAAGAACTGCGGCACCTCGCGGGCCAGCGTGCCGACCACCTCCTCCTGCCAGGCGCCCGAAAAACGCCGGCGCACGCCAAAGTCAAAAAACTCGAACGGGTGCTGGCGTGCCGGGCCGGTGGCTTCATAGTCACGCAGCGTGGCGATCTTGGCCTGCAGGCGTTGGCGGCCCTGGTCCAGCGCGGCTTCGCGCTCGGCGCCTTGGGCCAGGCGGCGGAAGTACAGCTCGTTGACGATGGCCAGCACATGAATCTCGAAGCCCATGGTGTGCACCTGCGGCCCCTTGGCCACAATCACCAGCTGCTCACCCTGCACCTCGGCCTGGATGTACTGGCGCTGAAACTGGAACAGCCGCAGGAAGTCGATGAAGTCGGACTTGATGTAGCGCAGCCCAGCCAGATAGGCCAGCTCGTCCACCGTGAAGCGCAGCGCGCACAAGGCGTCCAGCTGCGCATCAACCTCGGCCTTCAGTTGGGCCAGCGCAAAGGCCGGCGTGCTGCGGCAGACAAAGCGGTACTCGGCCTGGTTGGTCGGCATGGAGTGCAGCATGGGCTGCCACATGGTGAACTTGTAGAGGTCGGTTTCCAGCAGGCTGTGGATAACGGGTTGGAAGGTGGTCGTGGTCATGGTGACTTTCTGAAAATTAGGCGAGCAAGGCCTGGGCCTCGTCGGCACGCAATATCTCGGCGCCCGCCGCCCGGGCCCGTTCAAAGAACGCAGCCGCGTCGGCCTCGAAGCCGGTCACCGGACTCATGCAGTCGCTGAGCAACACGATGCGCGGCGCCGGGCCGGGCTGCTGGGCCAGGTAGCCCGCGAGTTGGTCGTAACTGGCCGCCACGCAGTGGCTGGACGCCTCGCCCGCCAGCAGCAACAGGTCAACGCCCTGCGTCACGGCGGCGGCCAGCGCGGTGTTGAACTGGGTGGACGCCACGCCGGCCACCGGCGCATCGGCCTCGAACACGCCAAAGTGCTCGGTCAGCGGGTACTCGCCCTTGAGCACCTTGCGCACCGCCCGCTGCTGTGCAAATTCCCAGGCCTGCAGCTGCTCGGCCAGCGCGCCGTGGATGTTGTGGCCCCAGGTGCCCGTCACACAGTGCACCGGCCACACCACCAGGCCGGGGCGGCCCTTGGCGGCGAGCTGCGCCAGCATCGCCAACACGGCGGGGGTGTATGTGGAATCACGCGGCACAAAGGCGCCGTTCTGCACGTCGGCAGCGGTGATGAAGCTGAACGGCGCCACCGCCTCGCCCTGGCCGGTGCGCCAGAAGGTGGTGCGCTCCACCGCCACGCTGGGGTGCGAATCCAGCGTCACCGTAATGCCGTGGATGCGCGCCCGGTTGTCGCGCACAAAAGCGGCCAGGCGCTGCATGTCGGCGTTGGCACCCGCCACCGGCAGGGCTGCTTGCGGGATGTCGCAAAAGTCGTTTTGCGGGTCGATGGTGAGGAGTTGCGTGTGCATGGCGGGGGTCCTGGTTAAGGTCGACAAGCCCATTCTACACACTTAAATTCATTTAGCAATTAACTCTCTTGGAACCAAGTGAAATTGCTTAGTTGTAAGATGCGCTGAACCTATGCAATCCGCAACCATCCCCGTATCGCCCATACTGACGGTAGATGCCGTCCTGCTCACGCTGGCCGACGGCGCTTTGCACGCTGCCCTGTTCAAGCGCGACACGCCTCCTTTTCAGGACCAATGGGCTTTGCCCGGCGGCTATGTGCGTGTGGACGAAGACGACTCGGCCAAGGCCGCTGCCGCGCGGGTGCTGCTGCAGAAAACCGGTGTCACCAGCCCCTACCTGGAGGAGTTTGGCACCATGTCCGGCCCGGCACGCGACCCGCGTGGCTGGTCGCTTTCGGTTATCTACTACGCGCTGGTGCCAGCCCCGCTGTTGCCGCCCAGCGTAGCCCTGTTCCCCGTGGCGGCCCTGCCCAACCTGCCGTTCGACCATGCCGCCATCATTGCGGGCGTGGTGGCGCGGGTGCGCAGCAAGGCCAGCTATTCGTCGCTGCCGGTATACCTGTGCCCGGACCAGTTCACCATCACGGAGCTGCACGCGGTGTACCAGGCGGTGCTGGGCGACAAGCTCAACATGGCCAACTTCCGGCGCAAGCTGGAAGACCTGGAGGTTCTGGAAGAAATCCCCGGCGCCACCCGCGCCAGTGGCCGCAACCGCCCCGCCCAGCTGTACCGCGTGGCCAAACGTTTCAAGCACACGCTGTCGGTGCGGGAACGGGGCTTGTAGGAAGCATAAAAACATGCTCTAGCGCAGCTTCTACATGCGCTATAAGCTATTATTTATATAGCAAATAGACTCAGCTTTACTGCGGGAAATCGGTGGAAGCTGCCAAGGCTTGCCACTGCGCGGTTTCGCGCTCTACGAACGCATGCTTGTCGGCAATGGTCTGCAGCGTGTCGGTGCCCAAGGGCAGGCGCAGCGGCGGGGTCGGCGATGCCACCAAGGCCAGCAGCGCCTGGGCCAGCCGCAGCGGGTCGCCGGGCTGCTGGTGGTTGATCTGCGTGGCGGCCACGCGCACCTGGCCGGCGCTGGCGGCGTAGTCGTCCAGGATGCGCGGCGACACGGCCAGCGATACGGCATCCAGAAAGTCGGTGCGGAAGTAGCCCGGTTGCACCGCCGTCACGTGGATGCCCAGCGGCGCCAGCTCGGCATACAGGGCTTCGGTCAGGCCTTCGACCGCGAACTTGGTCGAGCAGTACAGGCCAAAGCCTGCCGCCGACTGGTAGCCGCCCAGCGACGAGATGTTGATGACATGGCCCTGGCGGCGCGCGCGCATGGCGGGCAGCACGGCGCGCGTCACGTTCAGCAGGCCAAATACATTGGTCTCATACAAGCGGCGCACCTCGTCGGCGCTGGCTTCTTCCACCGCACCCAGCAGGCCGTAGCCGGCGTTGTTGACCAGCACGTCGATGCGGCCAAAGCGGTCCAGCGCGGCCGCCACGGCGCGCGCGGCCTGGGCTTCGTCGGTCACGTCCAGCGGCAGGGCCAACAGCGTGTCGTTGTGGCCGAAGCGCTGTTGCAGCGCCGCCGCGTCGCGGGCTGTGGCGACCACGGCGTCACCCTGGGCCAGCGCGGCCTCGGTGATGCGCGCGCCTATGCCGCGCGATGCGCCGGTGACCATCCAGATGCGGGGGAAAGAAGTGTTGCTTGTCATGGTGACGTCCTTGAATCAATGTTGCGGTAGGGCAATGTAGTTTTTGCATCCGCATCTGAATAGCTGGCAATCGCTGGCTTCATAATCAAGAAATTCATGACAATGTAGAACCCCATGGCCATCAACGAGCTGCGCGCAGTTGCCACCTTCGTCAAAGCCGCCGAACTCGGCAGCCTGCGCCAGGCGGCCGCGGCGCAAGGCATCAGCCCGCAGGCCGCCAGCCAGGCCCTGGTGCAGCTGGAGCAGCATCTGGGCGTACGCCTGTTCCACCGCACCACGCGCAGCCTGAGCCTGACCGAAGAAGGTGCGCAGTTTCTGCAGGCCGCCCAGCCCGGCCTGTCCACCCTGCAGCGCGCGCTGCACGGAGCGCGCCGGGGCCGCGAAGAGATCGCCGGGCCGCTGCGCATCGTGGCGCCGCGCTCCATCATGCTGGAGGTGCTGTGGCCGGTGCTGGAAGAATATTGCCGCCGCCATCCGCAGATCGAGCCCGATGTGCAGATGGACGACCGCCTCAGCAACTGGGTGGAAGACCGGGTCGACGTCGGCTTCAGGGCCGGCCAGCCACCCGAGGGCAGCATCTCTCGGCGGCTGCTGTCCTTGCAGTTGGTGGTCTGCGCAGCCCCCGCCTACATCGCCCAGCATGGCGCGCCCACCAGCATCGACGCGCTGGCACAGCACCGTTGCAGCAGCTTTCGCCATGCCAGCACAGGTAAGCCGATGCCCTGGGAATTCAAGATAGGCGAGGAAATCGTGGCCCGCAACATCGCCTCGACCCTGATCTGCAACGATGTGGAGCTGGAAGCCCGCGCCGTGCTGGCAGGCCACGCGATTGGCCAGCTGGTCGGCACAACGGCCGCGCCGCTGGTACGCGCCGGGCAACTAGTGCCCTTACTCACCGCCCACGTGGCCGACCACCTGGGCCTGTATGTGTACTACGGCAGCCGCACAGCCCAACCGGCACGGGTGCGCGCCTTCATCGACCTGGCGGTGGAGCGGCTGGTGGGCAACCCGCAGTTCGTGCTGCAGCCACACGAGCTGATCCCGGCCAAAAAGCCACGGCGACGGGCCGGCTGAGCGCATACGCAGGCGTCAATTCGCCACCAGCACGGGCTGCTCGCGGTACACCGCTGGCAGCAGGCTCTTCAGGTTGGCAATCTTGGGCAGATCGAACTGCGCGATATAGGACGCCGTGGGGTGCAGGGTGGCGTAGTTCTGGTGGTACTTCTCTGCCGGGTAAAAGCCCTGCAGCGGACTGAGCTGGGTCACGATCTTGCTGGGGAAGACCTTGGCGGCATCCAGCTCGGCGATGTAGCGCTCGGCCACGGCCTTCTGGGCGGGGCTGGTGTAGAACAGCGCCGAGCGGTACTGCGTGCCCACGTCCGGGTACTGGCGGTTCAGCTGGGTTGGGTCATGGGCTACCGAGAAATAGATTTGCAGCAGCTGCGCGTAGCTGACCTGCTGGGGGTCGAAGCGCACTTGCACCGCTTCCGCATGGCCGGTGCCACCACCGCTGACGGTCTCGTAGTGCGCATCCGACTGCTTGCCGCCGGCATAGCCGGACACCGCCTCCAGCACGCCGTTGGTGTGCTGGAACACCGCCTGGATTCCCCAGAAACAGCCACCGGCGAACACCACGGTCTCACTCGCCTGGCTGGCCGGCGGCACGCCCGCCAGCGCCTGGGCCGAGGGCGGTGGAATGCTGACCGCCTTTTCGGCCGCAGCGTTCGGGCTCAGGTAGACGATGGCCAGCAGCAGCGCGCCGGCGATCAACAGCAGCAGCGTCTTGGGGATGGCGGGGCGGGATGGGGCGGGGGCGGTACGTGGCATGGCAAGTCCTTTGTGGCGGTCTGAGTCGCTGCGGAGTGCAAGGTTCACAAGGTTCATTGCCTCTTGGTCGGCCCAGGTGCCAGATCCTTACACCCGGCCCTGGCGCACAAATAAATCTTGCCGGTGTGTAAGGTTTGCGGCCCCCACCGGACTAAAGCTTACAGACAGCTGCCGCACTCCGCTGCAGCGCCTGCCTTAGCCCACAACAGGAACCACCATGAACAAATTCTCCGCCACCCTGATCTCCGCCTGCCTGCTGATGGCCACCGCCGGCGCCATGGCCGAAGACACCATGAAAAAAGACGACATGATGAAAAAGGACGGCATGGCCCAGGACAGCATGATGCAGAAAGATCACATGAAGAAGCCCATGACCAAAAAGCACGCCATGGCGAAAAAGGACACCATGAAGAAGGACGACATGATGAAGAAAGACGACACCATGATGAAGGACGGCATGGCAACCGATGCCATGAAGAAGTAAACCCGAGCCCTTAGCGCCGCAGCGCTACACCAGCGCCAGGTGCTGTGCCAAATGGCTGTACACCGCATGCACCCGCCGCAGGTGGCGGGACTCGGTGTGCGTTAGTAGCCAGAGTTCAGTCTGGGCTTCGTCCAGCGGCTCGCTGAGCTGGCACAGGTCATTGCGGCGCTGCGCCAGAAATAGCGGCAGCACACCTATGCCCAGACCTTGGGCGACCAGCTCGGCCACGGTCAGGATGCTGTTGACCCGGTACGCAGGCGCCACCTTGGGGTAATGCTTTTTGCGCCAGAGCACAGACGGGTGATCAGGCAGCCCTTCATCGGGCGCCACCCAACGGGCTTGGGCGGCCGTCTCGGCATCGAACCGTTCAATACCGCTGTGCAAACCAGCGAACAGCGCCACGCGGATGGGGCCTATGTGCTTGCCCACCAGATGCGGCGGCGGCCGCTGGGTGGCGCGCACCGCGATGTCGGCGTCACGCCGCGTCAGGCTGGCCAGTTCATTGCCCGCATGCAGCTCATAGGCCAGCAACGGGTGCTGGGTGTGCAAAGCCTGCAAGGCCGGCGCCACCAGCGCATGCAAGATGGTGTCGGTGCTGGTGATGCGCACCATGCCCGCGACCTGTTCGGGCAAGGCCTGTGCAGCGGACCGCGCGGCCTCCAGCTGGGCCTCCATCTGCTCGCCACGGCTGGCCAGCTCCTGCGCCAGTTCCAACGGCAAATAGCCGGTGCGCGAGCGCGCAAACAGGCGCTGGCCCAGGCCCTTCTCCAGGCGCTGGACGCTGCGGAACACGGTGGACGCATCCAGCGCCAGCCGTTCACCGGCCCCCGCCAGGGTGCCGGCACGCACCAGGGCCAGCACGGTTTCCACATCGGCAGCACTCAGCTTGTATTGCGTTTTTGCATGCATGGTTTGCAGAATTACCTATTTTCATTGTGCTGGTGCAATCCTACAGTCTGGGCATCTCCACGCAACACGCCCACGCCATGCCCACACTTATCAGCCACCCACTCTGCCCCTATGTGCAACGCGCCGCCATCGTGCTGGCAGAGAAAAACCAGTCCTTTGAACGCATCCACATCGACCTGGCCCACAAGCCCGACTGGTTTTTGCAGATCTCGCCGCTGGGCAAGGCGCCGGTGCTGCAGGTGGACGGCCAGGCCATCTTCGAGTCGGCCGTGATCTGCGAATACCTGGAGGACACGCTCACGCCCCGGCTGCACCCCGAAGACGCGCTGCAGCGCGCACGCCACCGCGCCTGGATGGAGTTCGGCTCGGCCATGCTGAACACCGTTGCCGGCTTCTACAACGCGCCTGACGACGCTGCACTGGAGCGCAAGGCCGCAGAACTGCGCGCCCAGTCGGCGCAGCTGGAAGTGGCCTTGCAGGACGGCCCCTACTTTGCAGGCCAGCGCTTTTCGATGGTGGATGCGGTCTTCGGCCCGGTATTCCGCTACTTCGATGTGTTCGACGGCCTGGGCGACTTCGGCTTTTTTGCCGCTACACCCAAGCTGCGCGCCTGGCGCCAGGCCCTGGCCGCCCGACCATCTGTCATAGGTGCCGTGGGCGGCAACTACCCCGAGCTGCTACGCCGGTTTTTAAGCCAGCGCCCCTCCGCGCTGGCGCAGCGCCTGGCCGCGCCGGCTCTGGTTTAAAGATCAGGCCGGCTTGTTCACAAAGCCGATCACCAGCCCCTTGTCCGTCACGATAATGCTGCCCGGCTGCAGACCCATAGTGTCGGCCAAGGCCAGGTCTTGCGGGCGCAGGGTATGCAGCACCACCTCCTGCAGGGACTGCTTGGCCAGCGCAGGGCCCATGCTGCTGAGCATCACCTGCAACTCCGGCGGCAGCTCGGGAAACTGCAGGTTCTGAAAGTGCAGCTGGTAGGCGCGTATGGTCTGGTCGCTGGCCTCGTAGCGCAGCGCAAAGTCCACATCGAAGCTGCCGCTGTAGCTGCGACCCAGTACCGGGCCGGCGGCCTCTAGTTGCATGGCGGCGCTCAGCCGGTTCTGCGCGGGCAGCAGGCGCAGGCGCGGGGTTTGTACGTCCAGGTTCAGCAGACCCTGCACCGGGTAGCGCAGCGGAAAGCGCTGGGCCAGCGTTTGCTGCAGCACCTGGGCAGACACGGTGTAGCTGGGCTGCGCCCGTGCTGTGTCCACGGTCCAAATGCCCACCCCCAGAAGCGCCCATCTAGCGCTGGCTATCAAGCAATGTCTACGTTGCATATGCCTCCTAGTCTCACTCTGGTCCGCACGGCAGACCAAAGTTCCAAAGGCCAGGTTACAGCATGTTCTCCACCGGGTTGCCCCACTCATCCACCTCATAGGTGGTCACGTCGAAACGGTTCAGGGTGTTCTCGCCGAAAGCCATGGTGATGGGCACGTCGCCTGCGTCGCGGCCACGCGCCATGACCACGCGGCCGATGCGCGGCGTGTTGTGGCGTGCGTCGAAGGTGTACCAGCGGTCGCCCAGGTAGACCTCGAACCAGGCGCTGAAGTCCATCGGGTACGGCACCGGTGGTATGCCGATGTCGCCCAGGTAGCCAGTGCAGTAGCGCGCCGGAATGTTCATGCAGCGGCACAGGGTGATGGCCAGATGCGTGTAGTCGCGGCACACGCCGGTACCTTCGCGGAAGCCCTCCACCGCGGTGCGGGTGGCGCGGGCAGCCATGTAGTCAAAGCGGATGTGGTTGTGCACAAAGTCGCAAATCGCCTGCACCCGGGCCCAGCCCAGCGGCGTCTGGCCAAACTGGTTCCAGGCGAACTGCAGCAGCTCGCTGTCCACCTCGCAGTAGCGGCTAGGCAGCAGGAACTGCAGGGTGGCGGTGGGCAGCTCGGTAGGGTCGTGCTGCCAGACGCCCAGGTTGATCTCGTCGGGCAGGCCATGGTCGCGCACCACGGCCCGGCTGCTGAAGCGCACCTGGCCCATGCCAGCCGGCGCATTCACCCGGCCGCACAAATTGCCAAAGGCGTCGAAATACTCTTCCGGCACCAGGCCAGGCCCCACCTGGATCTGCTCCGGAGCCCACAAATCGCCGCTGCGCGAGGGGTGCACGTGCAGCAGGTAGATGAACGCCATGGGCGCGGTGATGGAGAGTTCGATATCGAACCCGATCTGGATATGCATAGGGCTGCCTGGTCATAAAGAGCGTGTGCACGACCTCGACCCGTTCGAACTCGCCAGCGACCAGTGTGCGCCCACATGCCCCCAGCCCCCAGCAGCCAGACGCCCGCAGCCACGTGGGACATGTCCTACACCACCCAAGCCACATCCGTTACTGACGCAGTAAACACCAGCATTGAGAGTTATCTTTCAAGAGCAACGAGCTACGAACTCAAACGCTCAAGCCGTACTGCCAAGCAAAAAACAACGCCAAACCGGCCATGATGGTCAGCAGCGGGCGCTGCGTCCAGACGCACAACGCCGTCGCAAAGCCGGCAGCCACCAGCTGCGGGTTACGCCAGTGCAGCTCCAGGCCCTGGCCGTGCGGCGCCAGCACCATAGGCACGATGATGGCGGTCAGCACCGTCACCGGCACAAAGCCCAGGGCCTGTCGCAGCCGTGGCGAAAAGGCCACCCGGTCGCCCAACACAAAGACCAGCGCCTTGATCAGCAAAGTAATCAGCGCCATGCCGAGTATGGTAAGGCTGGCACTCATGCGGCCCGCCCTTCGGCCGGGGCTTCAGCCCCCGTCTGACTCAGCAGCAGGCCTACGGCTACACCTACCAGCACCGCCACCAGCAGGCCCAGCTTGAACGGCAGGTCTTTCAGCAGATAGGCCACGCCGCCCGCCGCCGCGGCCGCCAGCAGATGCGGCCAGCGGCGCAGCTGCGGAACCACGATGGCGATGAAGGTGACCACCATTGCAAAGTCCAGTCCCAGGCGTTGCAACTGCGGAAACGCCGCGCCGAACACCAGGCCCAGCAGCGTCCAGGCCTGCCAGTTGGCATACATGGCCAGGCCCGAGCCCAGAAAGTACCAATGTCCGTTGGGCGCCTGCGGATGCTGGCGGTAATAGCGCTCCACCACCGCAAAGCTCTCGTCGGTCAGCAAAAAGCCCAGCAGCCAGCGCCAGCGCACCGGCAGATGACGCACATACGGCAGCAGCGCCGCCGCGTACAGCAGGTGGCGCAGGTTGACGATGGCCGTGGCCAGCCAGACCACCAGGGCTCCGGCCGCACCGGCCATCAGCCCCACCGCGATGAACTGGCTGGAGCCGGCAAACACGCTGAGCGACATCAACTGCCCCTGCCAGGACGCCAGCGGCGCGCTGGCCACCAGCGCACCAAAAATAACGCCAAACGGCGCGGCGCCGACCAGCATGGGAAAGGTGTCGCGGGCACCGGCCAGCCAGCTGGCGCGCGCGGAAGTCAAAGCCATAAGGGTTCCTGTTGTTTGGGCAGAACAACATCCTAGACAGGGCGCCGGCGCGGCGCTTGTACGTTCTTGCGCTAGCTGTACTGCCAGCGTCCTGGCGCGACGCCGAAGGCGCGTTTGAAATGCCGGGTGAAATGGCTTTGGTCGCTAAAGCCCTGGGCCGCCGCCACTTCGGTAACCGACAGGCCCTGGCGCAGCAGGCCCTGGGCGCGGTTCAGCCGCATCTGGTTGCGCCATGCGTGCGGCGGCATGCCGACGGTGCGCGAGAACAGACGGCTGGCGTAGAACGGCGACAAACCCACCTCGGCAGCCAGCGCCGATAAAGGCAGGGCCTCGGCCAGGTCTTCCACCAGTCTGGCCTTCATGCGCGCCACCCGTTGCGCATCGGCGTGCAGGGTCTGCACCGAGACCCGGTTGCGCGCATGGCGTACCAGCATCAGGGCAAAGGCATTGGTCAGCGCCGACTCTGCGGCCAGCGCGTCGCTGCCGGCGTCCAGCAGCCGATGGGCTTGGCTGAGCAGGCCGGCCAAGCCGGCATCGTGAATAGCACCGTCCGGCAGCCAGGGCACGCCGACCGGACGCCCCGCCACGTCGTTGGCCAGGCCTTGCATCCAGTCAAGCGATGGGTAGAACGCTCGATAGGTCCAGCCGTTGGCGGTGGCCCGTTCGCCGGTATGGATCTCGCCGGGGTTGATGGCCGCAATGCTACCCACGCCGGCCACACACAGTGCGCCACGGTAGCGGTAGCTCTGGGCACCGGTCTGTATCACCGGGATGGAGAAGCCCTCGTGCCAGTGTGGCGCGAATTTCTGGGCGTAGTACTCGGCGGTCAGCAACTCGATATTCGGCAGCAAAGGGCTACGCCACAACCGCGCGGCATCGCGTCCGGCACGGGCGACGGCAGAACGCGGACCAGGGGTAGGCAACAGCAAATCGGACATGGCGGCAACCATAACGCGGGCGGCCGGGGCCGGCAAGCGACTGGGCTATGAACCCGCAAGAAAAGCCTCCAGCGCAGGCAATACCTGCGCCAGCAGCTATACAAACAGGAGCAAAAGAAACGGCGGTCTTAACCGCGCGGGGGAATGTTCAAGCCCTTGGCCACGGCGGGGCGGTCCACAAAGGCGGCCAGCACGCGCTGCACATTGGCAAAGTCGGAGAAACCCACCAGGTCGCCCGCGCCATAAAAGCCCACCAGGTTACGCACCCAGGGCAGGATGGCGATGTCGGCAATGCTGTAGTCGTCGCCCATGATCCAGCTGCGGCCCTGCAGCCGCTGGTCCAGCACGGCCAGCAGACGCTTGCTCTCGGCCAGGTAGCGGTCGCGCGGGCGCTTGTCTTCATAGTCCTTGCCGGCGAACTTGTGGAAGAAGCCAACCTGGCCAAACATGGGGCCGATGCCGCCCATCTGGAACATCAGCCATTGGATGCATTCGTAGCGCCGTGCCGCGTCTTGCGGGACCAGCTGGCCGGTCTTGTCGGCCAGGTAAATCAGGATGGCGCCCGACTCAAACAGCGCCAGCGGCTGGCCGCCGGGCCCATTCGGGTCCAGGATGGCGGGGATCTTGTTGTTCGGGTTCAGCGACAAAAATTCTGGCGACATCTGGTCGTTCTTCTCGAAGCTCACCAGGTGCACCTCGTACGGCAGGCCGATTTCCTCCAGCGCAATGGACACCTTCACGCCGTTGGGCGTGGGCAGCGAATACAACTGCAGCCGCTCCGGGTGCTGGGCGGGCCATTTGCGGGTGATGGGGAAGGCGGAGAGATCGGTCATGGGCAAATCCGGGGTATAGATAAAAAATGCCTCTGACGCAGGCAGTACCTACGCCAGCAGCTACGGAATCAAGAGCAAATCAATACGGCAGTTGGAAGCCGTTGCGCCCGGCGCTGATGCGCGTGACGGTGGGCTTGTCGTTCAGCACCTGGGCCGACAACGACACGCTGGCGCCGGGCACCAGCAGGCTGCTGTCGCCGGGCTTGAAGCTGACCACCGGCGCGTCTTCCGGCACCACGATGTCGCGGGCGCCGTCCTTGTATTTCAGCTGCATGGTGCGGCCCTTGGGCGCGGCCACCACATCGGCCACGGTGGCGTTGGTCATGGTGCTTTGCGGCAGCATGTCGAAGGGCCGGTGGCCTTCACCCACGCCGCGCGCCGATTCAGGGAACACCATCACCGCGATGGCGCGCTCGGTGCCGTCGGCCTGCGGCATGGCCGCCGTGCCGATGAAGCTGCCGGGCTTGATGTCCGACATGGCCATGGGGAACACCTCGGACACCGGCGTCTTCTCGGGCAGCACCAGGTCCACCACCTCGCCGCTGCGGTCTTTCACCGTCAGCAGGCCGGGCGCCACGCTCTGCACCGTGCCGCGCACGCGCACGGTAGGGGCAGGGGCGGCTTGGGCAAACGCCAGGTTGGCAGCCATACACAGAGCAAAGGCCGCAGTGCGGCGTGTCATCAACAGCATGGAACGGCTCCAAAAGAGGAAAGCCGCAAAGTTTATAGACGCCATGTGAACCTGCGGTGTGCAGGGCTATTCAGAGCGCAGGCGGGACTTTAGGGGCATCCAAAATCCATACCCTGCAAGCCTCCAGCGCATACAAATACTGCGCCATCAGCTATCACAAAAATAGCAAACTCACACCAACCGCAGCCCCCGCAGCTGCTGGTGCGCCGCGTTGTCCGCGTCAACGGGCTGCTGCTGTTTGGCTTGCAGGTAGCGGTGGGTGAAGACGTCCAGGTAGGCCTCCAGGGTCTGCGCGGCATGCAGCTCGCCAGCCAGTTCCAGGCACAGGCCGGCCACCTCGGAGGTGCAGAAATGGTCGTCGCGGCGGGACCGACGCAGCTTGTAGCGCGAGATGCGTTCGGCCTGCAGGCTCAGCACCGGCAACGGGTCCAGGTACGGGCTTTTGCGGAACATCTTGCGGGCCTCGGGCCAGGTGGCGTCCAGCAGCACGAAGAGCGGGCGCTTGGCCGGGGTCGGGGCGGCGGCGTCCACCGGCAGCAGGTCCGTCACCACGCGCCCGGGCGCCACGAACTCACCGGGGAACACCAGGTAGGGCTGCCACTGCGGATCGGCCAGCAGGGTCAGCAGGGCCGGGTCCACCTCGGTGCGGGCCCAGCCAAAGGCCCAGGTGTCGGCCACCACGTCGGCGATCAGCCAGCCGGTGTTGCTGGGCTTGAGCGGCTCGATATCGGCCATCAGCAGGCACACCCCGGCCCGCGTAGGTACCGCCGGGCGCAGCGCGCACATGCAGTAGCTGGGCGCCAACCGGCAACCTGTGCAGCGCTCCACCTTGGAGCCGCCCCGCGCCAGAAAAGGCTTGGCGCTGCGCGCCAAACGGGCAGAGCGCAGGCGGGACACCGCGTGGGGTGCATGGTGCGCGAAGGGCGTGGCGTGGGGCATGGGAAGTCTTGGGAATGGCGTGGGCAGAGGCCCTATTGTCGGGTGTGGTCGGGAGTCCCCCGGGTGATCCACCATTGACCCTGGGCATAACAGTTGCTTACATTCAATACGCAAGTACACAAACACACAAAATTGTGCTTGCTCCGTTATCTCCAACAGTGACCATGCAGCAGCCCCATCCACTCCTACACCCCGGACAACTGCTGAGCCACATGCCCAGCGTTCAGCAACAACGCCAAGAATTACGACTCATAGAGGCTGCGTGGGACAACCTGTCGCTGCTGTCCTCGCTCTCGCCACTATCGGCCAAAGCCTCGTCCGGTGGCGATCTGGCCCGTGCCCGGCAGGACTTTGCGGCGCTATCCGAGGAGATGATGCGCGGCCTGTCCAGCGAGGCGCTGAAGACCGCACTGGACGACCTGGGCGCGCAGGCCCAGGTCAGCATCGACATCCTGGTGCGCAACCTGTTCGAGCGCACGGCCGACATCGGCTTCTTTGCCACCGACGTCGCCATTGCCGACTACCTGGCGCAGGCCGATGCCAGCCAGCGCCCGGCCATAGAAGCCCGCCTGCACAGCTACGCCAGCAAGTACACGGTGTACGACAATATTTTTCTGTTCGATGCGCAGTCGGAGTTGCAGGCCTCGCTTTCCTCCGCCGCCACACACAGACCCCCGGTCAGCGCGCAAGACGCGGCATTTCTGCAAGAGGTGCGCAGCAGCCAGGCCGCCTATACCGAGCACTACGCCGTGCACGGCTTTTGCGCGGACGCCACAGACGTGGCCCCCACGCTGCTCTACGCCCAACCAGTCGCCGTGGCCGGCCGGCCGTCGGGCGTGCTGTGCCTGCAGTTCAAGCTGGCCGACGAGGCTGCCGCCATCTTTGCCCAGGTACAGGGCGACAACCCGCAGGGCCACGACGCCGTGCTGGCCCTGGTCAGCCCCCAGGGCCAGGTGCTGCATTCCAGCGACGCCCTGCAACTCCCACCGGGCTGGCAACTGCCCCAGGCCGCCAGCCCAGGCACGTTCATGCTGCGCCATCTGGGCCGCAAATACCTGGCCGTGGTGCGCGACAGCGTGGGTTTCCAGGGCTACACCGGCCCGGGCTGGCGCGGCCTGGCCATGCGCCCGCTGGACGGCGCCTTTGACGCGGACGACAACGACACCACCTTCGCGTTGATGGACGAAGTCTGTGCCAACCCGGACTTTCTGGCCGGCGAGCTCAGCCACATCCCCAAGCGCTCGGCCGCCATCCAGTCGGCCCTGGAGCGCTCGGTCTGGAACGGGCTGCTGGAGCTGAACCACCTGGCAGCCAACGGCTCCGAGTCGCAGGCCCGCGACACCTTGTTTGCCAAAACCCTGCTGTCTGAAATCGGCGCCACGGCCCACAAGACCGCCCAGGCTTTTGCCAGCGCCCTGCGCGATCTGCACGAGGTGGTTATGCGCGCCATGCTGCGCGATGTACAGCACCGCGCCGACCTGGCCATGCAGATACTGGACCGCAACCTGTACGAGCGCGCCAACGACTGCCGCTGGTGGGCACTGACGCCGCAGTTCGCGGCCACGCTGCAGGCCGGCACCATCGGCTGCGACCAATCCACAGCCGTGCTGCAGCAGATCAACGGGCTGTACACCGTCTATGCCTGCCTGGTGCTGTTTGACCGCCAGGGCCAGGTACTGGCCGTGTCCCAACCCAGCCAGTCCCACCACGTAGGCACGGTGCTGGATGAGACCTGGGTAGCCGCCACGTTGCGCCTGGGCGGCGAGCAGGACTACACCGTCAGCCCCTTTGCACCCAGCCGCTTCTATGCCGATGGCCCCACCTATGTCTATGCCGCGGCCATTCACAACCCGCAGGCCCGCCAGGCGGCAGCGCTGGGTGGCATCGCCATCGTCTGGGATGCGCATGCGCAAATGCAATCCATACTGCAAGACTGCTCCGAAGGCATGGGCACGCAAGACCTGCTGGCCTTTGTAGACCCCAGCGGCCAACTGCTGCACACCAGCCCGAACAGCATGCAGCGGCCCAGCAACGCACCGCTGCAAGAAGCCGCATCCGGCCAGCCGGTGATAGACATGCAAGGCCAGCTGTACGGCGTGGGCGACGCGCCCGGGCGCGGCTACCGCGAGTTCGGCACCGTCGACCACTACACGCACGGCCTGCGCTGCCAGGCGCTGCGGCACCTGTGCCCGCGCAGCGGCAAGGACAACGCCGACCTGCCCGTGGTGCGCCAGACGCCACGCATTCCCGCCGAGCACCACCTGCAGATGGGCACCTTTGGCATCGCCGGCCACTGGCTGGGCCTGGACGTGCGCTACATCCTGAACGCGGCGGCTGACACCGCCGTCATGAGCGCCGGCAGTGCCCGCCCACCGATGCTGGGCTTCGCGCAAATTGAAGGCAAAGTCTACCAGGTGCTGGACCTGCACGGCGTCATCGGCGCCCACGGCACGCCCCCCTCGCGCGAGCCCGACCCCACGCGCCAGATGCTGGTGCTGCAGATACCGATGGAAGACGGCAGACAGCGTGAATTCGCGCTGCGCGTCGACGCCCTGGGCGGCATGATCGATATCGACACCCGCACCCTGCAAGCCCTGCGCACCACCACCGACCCCAACGCCGTATCGCTGATAGACGCCGTGGTCTCCGTCACCATCGGCACCCCGCTGCAAGCAGACAAGCAAACCCTGCTGTGCCGCATTGCGCTGGCCTGGTTGCAGCAGTGCAGCACCGGCGAGCTGGCGCCCCAAGACCTGAGCCTGGACCCGGCCGTACAGCGTTTGTTTGCGTAAAGCCCGGCGTCTCCGCAAAAGTAGTGCAGCCGGGCGCAAGGCGCATGGTCCTACGCGGGTTCAGCCTGCACACCGCTGGCCGCTTCAAGCCGAACGGCGGATAACCATTCTTCAGACCCGCCAACATCTTGTTGACTGGCTGTACCCGAAGGAGATTCAAGATGATTGATAGCCAAATTATTTCTTCGGACAAGGTTGAAGGCAGTGCTGTCTACAACGGCAATGGCGACAAGCTGGGGTCCATCGACGACCTGATGATCGACCGGCAATCTGGCGTGGTGCGCTATGCCGTCATGGAGTTTGGTGGCTTTCTGGGCATGGGCACAGACCGGTTCCCGCTTCCGTGGAGCATGCTCAAGTACGACACCCAGCGCGAGGGCTATGTTGTCCCTGTGGACAAAACGCAGCTCGAAGGTGCACCCCACTACGCTTCCGACGAAACCCCGGAATACTCGGACGCGTATGGACGCAAGGTGTACAACCACTACGGCGTGGACTGGATGTAGCCACCCACGACGCAACCTCACGACCAAGGACGCTACAGCGCGGCCGCTGACAAGCCAAGTTTAGAGAAAACCACCTGGTTCATACCTCAGACGCACCACCACAACCGTTCGCCCTGAGGTGTCGAAGGGCTCCATTCGCAGGCCCTTCGACAAGCTCAGGGCGAACGGAGGCTTTGATGTGCGAGGTCGCCATCTGAGGCATGTATCCAATCAGGAAAATCAACCTCTAGCGCAGACAATACCTGCACCAGCAGCTACAAAAACTGCAGCAAATACGCGGGACTCAAAGGCGACTGGATGCCCCCCCTGCCCCACCCAGGCATCACGGCTGTGCGGCCGCCAGTGCCTGCAAAAACTCCGCGTCCTTCTGGTACGGCGCAAAGTCTGAGTCGGCCATGAACTGTTCTGGGCGCTTGCCCAGGCGGCGGGCTACGGCCAGGGCTTCCAGCATGCGGGTTTTGTCGCCGGTCACGGCGTAGTGGCAGGCCAGGTTGTACATCAGCGTGCCGTTGGTTTGCTTTTGCGGGTTGAAGTTGGGGCCGATCAGCGTGGCCATCACTGCGGGGACCAGGTCCTTGTCTTGCGGCGCCAGCTGGCTGTAGATGGCCAGCGTCTGGCTGGCGATCACGGTGATGTTGTAGGGTTGGCCAGGGTCTTTGCTGTAGTGGCCTATGAGCGGGTGTACCTCTTGCAGGTAGTGCCGCACCAGCGTGGCCGCGGCCTTGAAATCCTTCTGCCCGTTGTAGGCGTTGATCAGCTCGGCGTAGGCGGCTGTGACGTTGGGTGCCAGGGCTTCGGCACGCTCCTTGTCTTGCGCCAAGGTCTGCGCCTGCTTCAGGAAGGCGGGCAGGCCCGCGGCACCCGGCAGCTTGGCGGCGGCCGTGGCAGTCTGCAGCACGCCGCGCAACGCGTGGTCAGACACCTTTTCCACCGGCGGCTTCACCACATAGCTGAAGCGCGCCTGCGTCAAGGGCAGCAGCGTGCTGCCACTGCGCAGTTGCACCTGCATGCCGTCCATGCTGCCGCTCAAGTCGAGCACCCGCACCACCAGCTCCAGCGGTGCGGCCTGGGCCTTGTTGCTGCGCAGCTGCTTGAAGGCGGAGGCTGTTTCCTCGGCATCCAGCGTCACGCGCAGCATGGTGACGTCCTGGTCGTACGCGGTGTTCCACTGCACTTGCAGCGCGGCGGGCAGCTGGCGCAACGTGGGCCACAGCGCACGCACGTCCACCTTGGGGCCCATGCCCTCCAAGCGCTTGGCCGGGGGCGGGCTGCGCAGCCAATAGTGCGCGGACGGCTGGGCGGCAAACTCCACCATGCCGGTCACCGCCGCGTTGCGCGTATCCGGGCCTTCAAACACTGGGCGCCATTCGGGCAGCGGGCCTTGCGCGGCGGCGGGCTGGCCCGTGCCCTTGGGGCGCACCACATACAGGCCAATGTCTTTTTCGTAATAGGGCAGCAGCGCCTCTTCGCCCGAGCGTTCCATATAGGTCCGCATATGCTGGGTGAACCAGGGGCTGGCACCAGGCACCACCGGCGCCGGGTCCCACCAGCGCATGTCGGAGAAGCGGTAGTCGCCCCGCGCATGGGCCACAAAGGTTTTGAACTGGACCACCTCGCTGCCCACGTGCAGCTGCGTGTGCGCATCGCCAAACCAATAGCGCTCGGGCAGCCCGCCGGGCACGCCCCAGGCCTTCAGCGCCAGGCCAATGGTGGCGCCGAACAGCTGGCCGCCCAGGCCCTCTTCCATGTGGTACTTGCGGCGGTCAAAGTCCACCACCGTCGCGCGCGGGGGCGGGCTGTCGCTGTAGCCCTCAAACTGCTCGGGCTCCACCTCTTTCCAGGCCTGGGGGCGGGTGCGGTAGCCGTCCAGGCAGGTGGCGTTCCAGCGCAGCGCCTCGGCCGAGTGAGTACGCGGGTGGCAGTAGTCATCCACCTGCTTGTGGTGGGCGGTGATGTCCATGATCTGCGCCTTGCCCGCCTTCCAGATATAGGCCCAGGCCGTGGTGTCGGTTTCGCCAAACTCCACCAGGTCGGCCTTGTCCAGCGTGGCCCACAGCTCGGCGGGGCTCAACGCATTGCCATTCAGCGGCGGGCCATAGGCCTTGCGCTGCCGCTCGCCGGTGAACACCCAGTCGATGTAGTACAGCGGCGTGAACGCCACGCCCGAGGTGTACAGGTTGGAAGGCTCGCGCAGCGAATCCAGCAGCTCGCCCTGCGCGCTGAACTTCCACAAATACCCGCCCGCCGCAGCCACCACCTGCCGCGTGCGCGGCACGGCAAACACCCCATCCACATCGCCATGCAAGACCTTGCGCACCTCCAGGCTCTGCGAGGCAGCGGTGTTGTCGGACAGCCGGGGGTACGAATCGACAGGCTTGGCCGCCAGGGCCGTGGACAGTGCAGCCCAGGAGCACAGGGTGGCGAAGGAGCGGGGCAAGGAGAGTGTCATGGGGATAGTGGGTAGCGCGGTGGGGCTTGCATTGTCGGGGCTGCGGCGCCCTGTACCGGCCGGGTGCAAAGCTGGCTCGATGGGGCCAGTCGCACGGACTCGCCCCCAAACCATACGGCTCTGCAGCCCGCTCAAAATATTTGAAGAGAATCGGCCTCCAGCGCAGATAGTACTTGCGCAAGCAGCTATCAAAAAACTAGCGCGCTACTTTGCAAGCCCGTGCGGTGCGCCGGCACGACCGCCATCCAGCCCACACCCAATCCCCCCACAGCACCCTCAGCCACGCGTTCTGCCCACAATACCGCGCTGACCCTCTCAACAACAAGGAGCAAAGATGGGAACCCTCGTCAACTACGCACGCCCTGATGGCAAAACCGTGCAGGGCTATCTGGCCGAGCCGGCCGCAAGCAATGCCCCGGCCATTGTGGTCATCCAGGAATGGTGGGGCCTGAACGACCAGATCAAGGGCGTGGCCGACCGCCTGGCCGCTGCCGGCTTCCAGGCCCTGGTGCCCGACCTGTACCGCGGCAAAGCCACGGTGGAGCAGGAAGAAGCCCACCACCTGATGACCGGCCTGGACTTCGGCGACGCCGCCAGCCAGGACATCCGCGGCGCACTGCAGTTCATGAAGGCCCGCGCACCCAAGCTGGGCCTGACCGGCTTCTGCATGGGCGGCGCCCTCACCCTGCTGGCCGCCCAGGCGCCTGAGCTGGACGCCGCCGTCGTCTGGTACGGCTGCCCGCCGCTGGAATACATAGACGCCAGCAAAATCAAGATTCCCCTGCAAGGCCACTGGGCCACGCAAGACGAGTTCTTCAAGATCGACACCGTGGCTGCGCTGGAAGACAAGCTCAAGGCCGCAGACGTCAGCTTCGAATTCCACCGCTACCTGGCCCACCACGCGTTTGCCAACGAAGAAGCCGTCGGCCCCGGCCGCATCCCGGCCACGCAGTACGACCCGGTGTGGGCCCAGCAGGCCTGGGACCGGGCGCTGCGGTTCTTTGGCAAGCACCTGGGGTAAAACGCCTGGCCCGCTAGCGATTTCTGGAAGCCAGACAAGCCGCAAGCCCAACAGAAATATGGGCTTGGGGTTATTAAAAACTAGCTACAGAAAACCGCTCTGACTTGCACTCACCCCTTGAGCACAGGCTGCTCCCAACCCGGCGCGTTCACCGCGTAGCGCGTGGCCTTGCCCACGCCCTCTACGCGCAACAAGCCATGGGCCAGCAGATCCGCCAAGTCGCGTGTGGCCGTAGCTTTGGAGGCGCCAGTGATCTTGGCGTATTTCTCGGTGGTCATGCCGCCCAAGAAGCCCCCACCCGAGCCCACATGCCCGGCTTCCAGCAGCCGGTCCAGCACCTTGCGCTGGCGCTCATTGGTTTGACACTGCGCCGCCCGCAGCCGGAACAGCGCCTTGTCCGTTGCATCCCGCACCACGGCTTGGCTGGCAACGCAGGCGCGCGCAAGCGCCTGCACAAACCACAGCACCCACGGTGTGACGTCAATCGCGCTGGCCTCGGGCGCTATGCCGCGCAAGCGCTGCGCATGGTTGAGCGCGTCGTAATACGCGGCGCGGGTTTTCAGCATCTGGTGCGCCACTCCAAATACGCGCACCAGCGCCGGGCTGGCTTGTGCGTCCTGCGCGTGCATGTCTTGCGCCAGCGCCATGTCAGCCAGAGCGCGACCCAGGCGACCATTGCCGTCTTCAAACGGGTGGATGGACTCAAACCACAGATGCACCAGCGCAGCACGCGCAATGCCGTTCACTGCGGCAGCACCTGCAGCAGGCCGCGTGCTTTCAAACCATGCCAAAAAGCGAGCCATCTCTGCAGGGACCTGCTTTGACGCCGGTGCCTCGTAGTGCACCACCTCGCGCCCCAGCGCACCGCTAACGATCTGCATGGCATCGGCGTGGTCGCGCACGCGCCCCACCGTAATGCGCGTGATGCCCGACGTGCCCCCCGGAAACAGCGCCGACTGCCAACGGCACAGCCGATCCAAATCCAGCGCCGCGCTGTGATTGGCCAGCGCATCGCCCATCACCTGTACCAAGCCTTCCACCGACCGATCGGAGCCCGGCGCATCCGCCAATTGAAGCCTGTGCGCTACGGACGAGCGCAAGGATTCAAGGTTAAGCTGCTCGCCCTCAATGGCGGCAGTGGCCAACGCCTCTTGTACCCACAGCTCGCGCTGCACGGCGTTGGCCTGCTCCAGCCCAATGGCGCCCAATAGTCCCAACAAGCGGCCCTGCTCCAGCCGGGCCTGGTCCAGTGCGGGGGCCAGCGCAGCGGCATCCACCGTGAGCTGGGGCCATGCACGGTGCTGCCAGATGTAGTGGGGATATGGGGTTGCGGTGGGCATGAGGCGTATTTTGTACGATACGGATCAAAAAATGATGTGTATTTTTGCAAATACGGCTCAGCCAGAAAAATAGCCTCCGTCTGATAGCAGTGCCAAATTGACCGCTAGCGCACATGGAATAAGCACAAAAGCTATCAAAAGCGCAGCAACCACACTTCGGTTGGACGATACAAAACGCAGAGCCGGCGCATAAGGCCATGGCTCAGTCAAGGCCTGGAGAAGCCCCCATCCCTCTGCAAAGCCATTCCCGCAGAAAATACACGGCATATCCCATAAGGACTCTTCGTGTCAGATTCCATCGTCATCCAGCAACCCGCCCTGCCGGCCCAGCAACTCATGGTGCTACACCACGGCGAGGGCGGCAGTGCGCGGCACATGGAGCCCCTGGGGCGGCGCCTGGCCGCGCATTTCCCCCATGCCTTCATCGTCAGTATGCAGGCGCCGTACCCCTACGACGCGGCTGAGCCCCAGCCTGCCGACGCAGAGGTGCGCGGCCAGTGGTTCCCCACGCAAGACATCGACGACGACCAGCGCGCCGCACACGTGGCACAGGCCGTGCCCGCCTTTGTGCACAACCTGCGCTACTGGCAAACCCAGAGTGGCGTGGAGCCCGGTGCCACGGCCCTTTTTGGCTTTGCACAGGGCGCCACCATGGCGCTGGAGGCCGCGCAGGTCGAACCCGCGTTGGCTGCCCGCATCATCGTGCTGTCCAGCCGCTATGCGCAGCTACCCCTCAGCGCGCCCGAGAAGACCACGCTGCATTTCATCCACGGCAAGGCGGACCCCGTCATCCACTACGGCCACTGCGTGTCCGCCGCAGAACGCCTGGTGGCGCTGGGCGGCGACCTGACGGCAGACGTCATCCCCTTCCTGGCCCATGCAGTGACCGACGAAGTCATGGACCTGGTGCTCGAACGCCTGACAGGCCACATTCCCAAACACCAATGGGAAGAAGTGCAAAAAGCAGCTGCGCAGCAGCAGGGCAGCTAGCCCGTCGCCACACCGTAGCCAGTATGCCAAACAGGCTGCTAGCGCAGGTAACTTGAGCGCTGACAGCTATAAAAAAAGAAGCAATTTACGCCGTGTTTCATGTAGCACGAATGTGCTACCATTTCACGTCTACAAGGAGACTGCAGCATGTCCACCACCACCATCCGTATTGAAGACGACCTCAAAGCCCGCATCGCCGCTGCCGCGCAGCACGCTGGCAAAACCGCCCATGCTTTCATTCTGGATGCGATTTCCCAAACCGTGGAGCAGGTGGAACTGGACAATGCCTTCAACACGCTGGCTGATCAGCGTTGGGCCAACATTCAAGCCAGCGGCAAAACCGTGCCATGGGACGCAGCAAAAGCCTACCTCGCCGCGCGGGCGAACGGCGAGCCCGCGCGCAAACCCGCTGCACGCAAAATGGCCAAGTAACCCAGCGCATGACCTACATCGAGCTGGCCCCGGAAGTCTTTGACGATTTCGACCGTTTCTTTGAACACATCGCCCAGTTCGACCCAGCCGCAGCGCCCCAGCGCATTGGCGACATCTTGGAAGCCATCCAAATCCTGACCCACAGCCCGCAGATTGGGCGGCCCGTGAAAGACGGCAAACGCGAACTCATCATTGGCCGCGCCACGCGAGGCTATGTGGCGCTGTACCGCTATGTGGCGGCGATAGATACCGTGTTTGTGCTGGCCGTGCGGGCGCAGCGGGAGGATGGGTTTAAGCGAGAAAGCGGGGTTTAGCTAAGTTGGCATAGGCGCGCAGCCATTACTGATTGTCCAGACATGGTCTGGACAATCAGGGATTCAGGCACAGCTACCAATAGGCCAGGCGCTGTCTGACCTATTGGCAACCGAGGAAAGCTAATGCACCTCAGGCTCGAAGCATTCAGCATCGGAAGGGCCAGAATTCTTGAGTTCCGCGTACTTGGGCTCCATCGTCGGGTTGCCCCGCGTCAGCTTCTTGATAGTTAAGGATGCTCTGCAAAACTTAAGCGAGGATGTGGTGGTGCGGATCGGGATGGGATGCAAGGCGCATTGAGCAGCCCATAGCCGCAGCTATTGGCAAGAAAAGCAACGCCGCAGACCGCCCGAGGCCGTGCTGCCACAGACCGCTGGGAGTTTTGCAGAGCGTCCTCGTTAGCGCGCGGCGAAAGTCCTTGAAATTTACCGCTATTGAATGATCCGGGTGAGCCTATTAAAAACCAAATGAAAATATGTATAAGTGCATGAATTTAAATAGTTTACGGTATGAAATATAGAAACACGCTAACATACCGAAATGCTAGAAACCAGCGCCACCGTTGCACGCCAATACATTGATGCCGTCTCCACCTTCGAGGCTTTGGAAGAAGCCCAAGAGGAAGCTGCCCACGTGCGCGGCGGCATGTATTGGCATGCCGGGCCAGCACAGGCCCCCGAAGCCAAATACCTGGTGCGCACTACACCTGCCGGAGCCGAGACCAGCCTCGGAGCCCGCACAACCGAGACCGAAGCCATTTATGAGCGCTTTACCAAGCGCAAGCGCGAAAGCGTAGAGCGCGTATCTGGCCTCAAAGCCGCCCTGGAACAACACCAGCGCCTCAACCGCGCCTTGCGCGTGGGCCGGGTGGACCCTTTGGTGGTGGCGCTGCTGGGTCGTTTAGCCAGCACCCAATTGAGCCCACACTTCCGGGTGGTGGGCACCCACGCGCTCTACGCTTATGAGGCCACTGCCGGGGTGCGGCTGGACTCGGACGCGCTGGCCACCCGCGACATCGACCTGCTGTGGGACACCCGCAAGCGCATCCTCTTCCAGACCCAGCTTGCCAAAGTAGACAGCTCCATGCTGGGCGTGCTGAAAAAAGTGGACAGCAGCTTTCGTATCCGCAAGGGCCAAAAATACACCGCCGTCAACAAAGACGGCTTTGAAGTCGACATCATCCGCCGCGAACGTGCAGGCGACGACCCGCACCCCATCAAACTGAGCGATGAAGACGAAGACTTCTGGGTAGTGCAGGCGCGCCGCGCCAATGTGCTGCTGGACTCCCCCGCCTTTTCTGCCGTCATTGTGGCCACCAACGGCACCATGGCGCGCATGAACACCGTGCACCCCGCCACGTTTGTCGCATTCAAACGCTGGATGGCCAACCAGGCCGATCGAGAAGCGCTCAAACGGCGCAGGGATGTGCTTCAGGCGGATACCGTGCAAACTTTGTTGGACAAATATTTGCCGCAGTATTGATGTCAATTGTGCCTGTAGCCCTAGTGGAATATGCGCTATCAGCTATCAATACATAAGCAAACCAACGCACCACACGTTCGAGGCGCCCGAGCAACTCCTTGCCTGGCTGCGGGTGAACCACGCCACCCTACCATTGCCTTGTGCGTATTGCCGCACTATTTTCCAAGATAGGTTGGACTTCCTCCAAGTCTCTCAAACTCTGCAACACCGGGGCTGCCGAGCCAGGTCATGAAGTCGGCCGCAGACAGTGTGCCGCCATGCACGCGCAGCAGTCCCTCCATGAACACGCTGTGTTCGACCAACGTGATGTCTTTAGATGCCGCAGCCTTCTTCTTGGATGTCTCATCGAACGCGGGTTTACCTAATGTCACTCGCCTCATCACCGGATCGAAATCTGCGGCCTTCTGAATTACCGCCCAGGCTTCTTCCTTCTTGATGAGCGCGGGCGACTTTGTGCATGTCTTGCATTCCAGAAGAATCTTCTGAGCACCCAACTCAATAAGCAAGTCTGGAACATTGGGGCGTGTACCGTCATCAAGCACGGTCACGACCCACGCCGCTTCGACGCGCATCAATGTCGCTATCGCCTCTTCGTAATCTGTGCCCAAAGTGTCATGGCATGCCTTGACTTGGTGCTCGACGCCCAATTCTTGCCCTGTCTTGTTATGCGCAGCGGCGAGTCGACTTGGCCCCAGTCCGACAGTGCTTGAGACTGCATCAAGCAGCGCCTGCGCTCGCGGCTCGCTTCTCAGTAATTGCACCAATTTGTCTTTTGCAGCTCCCAGTACGTCGTGGAGCGTTGCGATACCTTGCGCGATAAGGCCCATTGCACGTTGCCGACCGAAGCCTGGCACACCATGTCGTTCTGCAACCCGCAACACGTCTAACGCCTCGGTCGGCGCGCCCCACCGGACGCGGCGTGCCAGCATAGCGATCTGATTGCTGACCGCTTGAGAGCAACCGAGTTCAGGTGTAGTGGAGAGTTTGTGCAAGCCATCCAGCACCCAGGCCACATCCAGCGCTAGGCGATGGATCATGCCCCCTGGTACATGGGTTACGTACGCGATCTTGCGATCTGCCAACCCTTCTGCATAAAGTAAGACTGCATGGGCGCAGTGAGCCAGCTTGAGATCATTGCGATCAAGCTCCACAGGCAATAGCTGTGCTCCCCAGAATGTCACTGACTCGTAAGTAGTCTTCGACGGGTATGGAAAGAAGCGGGATGGCCGTTGGGCTCTAAATTCGTCACTGGCGCATGCTGCATAGATCAATCCCGGAATCCACTCGTCGAAGTTGATCTCCAGTCTTGGTCCGATTGTGCGCAGCATCGCAGCAAGCTGGACTGCCGTGGAAGGAAGCAGACCGGACATCGCCGCTGCGTTACCTAGCGGAGTGATGAACAAGGTACCAGCCTGCTCACGGAGCAGTCCGCTGGCATTGAGCCAATCAACAGCTAATCGGCTTTCGGTCGTCAGCACTTCCAGTTTTGCGGGATTCCGATTCAGCGTCTGATACCAGTACAGCGTGTTCTCGAAGAACGTCATTACCTCCGCAAAGCTGCTGGCCAACCCCGAAGCGACCAACGTCAAAATTGATTTACGCAAACTCAAGTTCACCAACTGCGAACTCAACCGATCGTTATCGGGAAGCACCAGCATGTTGGCATGCGCGAGTTCAACATTGTTTTGCGGCAACAGCACAGCAAACCCGTCAGGGTGCATGCCCAGCCTTCCGGCCCGTCCGGACATATTGCGGTAGTCAGACCTGACAACATGGCTTCCCACGCGGTCGCCGTAGCGATAGGTCAGCTTGGAAAAAACAATCGTTCGAAACGGGAAGTTCACTCCAGCAGCAAGTGTCGACGTTGCGAAACATACCTCGAACTTACCTTCTGTGAAGCCCCCCTCGATGACTTGACGCTCCTGTGGTGACAAATCCGCCGTGTGGAAGGCAACACCACGTTCGGCATTCTCGCGGAGTTGATCTGATGACTCTGTCGGTTCTGAGAAAAAATCGAGCTGCTGCGCCAACGCAATGCCGGCGCCGACGCGGGGGCGCCCCTTGCCGAAGGCGGTCGCGAAATTCAGCGCTTCGCGTCGGCTCTCCGTAAAAACAAGAACAGGGCCACGCCCAAGTTTCAGCAGATGATCAACGACTGCACCGACGTCATTAGTTGCGGTAGCACCGCCTTGCACATCCTGCCCACTGTCGTCGCCGAATTTCGTGCGATGGGCATGGCCGCCATACCAAATCTCCTGGAAGAGTGGCACGTCCCGGTGCGTACTGCGAACGAGATCACATTGCATCCATCCAGCAATATCCTCAGGGTTTTCGACGGTAGCCGTCAACGCGACGAATTGCTTGATGCTACGCTGGCGTAGAGCTGAGCAGAGCGCTTCAATATCTGGTCCACGTCCTGGATCGCCCAGAATCTGCAACTCGTCCGCAACGATCAGAGAATTGTTAGGCCTGAGCTGACCACTCAGGAATAGGCCTAGAGCCTTTTCATAGGTTGCAACCATCAACTGTGCGTCTATGTTGCCTTCCGTGCGATCACCTGTGTTCAGTCCCACGGAGCCTATTGGTTCTGCGGCGTTTTCTCCAAAGCGGTCCACGAAGTCGAGGTATTTTTGATCTGCAAGAGCTTTGTGGGAAACGAGGTAGATCGCGCGAAGTCCGGCTCGTAGAGCACACAAGACAGCAATTTCGCCCACTAATGTCTTACCGGAAGATGTAGGAGCACTAACGACAAGGCTGCGGCCAGCAGCGGCACCAGCGGCAAGCGCCCGCTGTTGGACGTCTGTTAGTGATTCAATCTCCCAACTCTGCAGTCGCCGAAGCAGCCATGCATCGACTCCTGGCCCGATCACATCGGATATTTTCATCTTCTTGCTATCCCCCTGGGTTACATGCATATCAAATCAGTAGCAAAGTGAGAAATGTCGGTGTGTTCAATATTTGAGATTGACATGAGAGGCTTCATAAATTTTGATTTACCTGTGAGTAAACATTTGGAGTGCAGTTGCTTGCCAAATCCACCCTCTCCACTAACCGTAATCAGTAGTCTCTGCGTAGCCCCCCGTCCCATCCTCCCCCGCCGCAGGCATATGCCCCACACCAGGTAGCGCCACCACCGGAAACTTCAGCCCCTTGCTGACCTTCATGGTCATGATCTGGATGGCATTGGCGCTGGGGTTGAAGTCCCCCGCGCACTTGCGCACGTTGAAGGGCAGCCTGCGCTGCTCCAGCGCGCGGGCGCACAGGGCCATGGTGGGGTAGCCGTCTTCGAGCTTTTGCTCCAGCCGCTCGGCCGAGCGCTTTTCGCCAGACATCATGCGCGACACACAGGAGCTTATTGAGGGGATCAGAACGGCCATACCTATTCGCGCAATGTGCGCCTCCCCGTGTTTCTAATTGCAACGTTGTTACATGTTGCTCCACAAGCCCTTCCCAGCAGGAAAGCGGCATCCCCAAAATTGAGGACATTTGCGAGTCCGTGCGCCGCGCCCCTCGCCCACCCCATCTCTGCTAAATTGCCCGGCATGACCGCACACCCCGCCCAACCCCAACCGGCCATGGCAAGCACCGGCCATCCACACGCAGCGCCCCATGGCCCAGCCGTCTAGCCCCCCGCGTACCCGTTTCTCCACCCGCCTGCTCTCCCGCGGCGAAAACTTCCTGCGCGTGGCGCTGAGCCACTACGTGGTCAACGGGCTGAGCGTGACGCTGGGGCTGATCGCCATCATGTTGCTGATCTTTGAGGCGGCGGGGCTGGCGGGGGCGTCCAGCGCGGCGGTGGGGGTGCTTATCACCAGCCTGCCAGACGTACCCGCGCCGCGCCGGCGCAAGATCATGCAGATGCTGCCGGCGCCGCTGCTGGGTACGCCGCTGTTCATGCTGGTGCAGCTGGTGCGCGAAGACGTGCTGCTGCTGGGCGTGGTGCTGGTGGCGGGCACCTTTCTGGCTGTGATGGTGATGGCCTGGGGCAAGCGCGGCGGGCCGCTGACGTTTTCGCTGCTGTTCTCGATGCTGTTTTCCATGGCTGCGCCGCCGGTGGGCGAGCTGGACCAGATTGCGGTGCATGGCGGCTGGTTTGCGCTGGGTGCGGGGCTATACCTGGTGTGGGGCGTATGCACCACGCACTGGCTGAACCGGCGCTACCGCGTGCAGCTGCTGGCCGAGTGCATGCACAGCTTTGCGCAGATTTTGCGCACCCAGGCGCAGCGCTTTACGCCCAGTGCCGACCCGCAGGCGCTGCTGGCCAAAATGCTGGAGCAGCAGGCCACCCTTGCCGACCACCTGCAGAACACCCGCGACGTGGTGCTGGAGTCGCCCACCAACCCGGCGCGCATGCGCATGGCGGCGGTGTTGCTGGGCCTGCTGGAGGCGCGCGACCACCAACTGGCCTGCGACCTGGACCTGGACATGCTGCTGCTGGTAGAGAGCAGCGCGGTGCGCCTGCCCGCGCTGCAGCAGGTGCTGAACACCACCGCACTGCAGCTGGAGCAGCTGAGCCTGTCGCTGCTGCTGGGCAAGCGCCTGCAGGCCCTGGCACCCATAGCACCGCTGCGCGGCGACCTGGTCAAGTCGCTGCCGCCGCGCCACAGCTTCATGGACGAGGCGGTGCTACCGGCCGAGCGGCGCGCCGTGGCCCTGCTGCACAGCATGGCAGACCGCATCAGCCACATCAACGACGAGGCGGTGCGCATAGCCGCCCTGGCGCGCGGCGACCTGCCGCCCGAACTGGCAGCGGTGCGCACGCAGTGGCAGCTGTTTGTAAGCCCCACGCGCTGGGCCTGGGCACCGCTGCTGGGCCAGCTGACCTGGCGCGCACCCACGCTGCGCTATGCCCTGCGCGCCACGCTGGCCGTGGGCGTGGGCTACCTGGTGTCGCAGCACCTGCCCTGGGCAGCGCACAAGTACTGGATATTGACCACCATCGTGGTGGTGATGCGCGGCAACCTGGCGCAGACCCTGCAGCGACGCGATGCGCGGGTGGCGGGCACGGTGCTGGGCTGCCTGATGGTGATGGGCGTGCTGGCCACGCACCCGGGCGCGCGCACGCTGCTGGCCATTACCGCGCTGTCCATGGGGCTGGCGCATGCGTTTGCGCTGCGGCGCTACCTGTACACCACCATCTTTGCCACGCTGGCCGGCCTGCTGCAGGCGCACATGCTGCTGGTGGGCGTGGCGCCCAGCTTTGCGGTGGCTGAGCGCGTGGGCGACACGCTACTGGGCGCGGCGCTGGCCTGGATCTTCAGCTACGTGCTGCCGGCCTGGGAGCGCAACCAGCTGCCCGGCCTGGTGAAGCGCAGCCTGCAGGCGCAAAGCCAGCACGCCAAGCTGGCTCTGGCGCTGAGCGAGCCGGCGCAAGCGTCTGACCTGCCCTGGCGGCTGGCGCGGCGCGAGGCGTATGACAGCCTGTCTGCCCTGACACAAGCTACCCAACGCAGCCTGGCCGAGCCCAGCCAGGTGCGCCCGGCACTGGAGCCGCTGGAGGCCGTGCAGGGCCGCAGCTACCGGCTGCTGGCGCAGCTGACGGCCATCAAATCGCTGCTATTGCTGCGCCGCCCGCAGCTGGACATGGCGGTGGCCGCGCCGGCCTTGCAAAAAGCCGCGCAGCAGATCAGCGACGCACTGACCGCCCCGCCCAAAGACACGCCCGACACCGCCATACCCGGCCTGGATGGCGAGATAGATAGTGGCGAAGAAAGCCCCGAGGCGCTGATAGACAAGCCCTTCCAGCCCCGGCCCGACCCGCTGACGCAGGACGACCTGACGCCCTGGCTGCTGCGCCGCCTGGCCCTGGCCACCGGCATGGCGCGCGACCTGCGCCGCGCCGCCACGCAAGCCCAGCGCGCGGGCTGAGCCCATGGCCGCACCACACGCCCCCGGCACGCTGGGCCAGATACCGCGCGGCATCTGGGTACTGGGCTTCGTCAGCATGCTGATGGATATTTCTTCAGAGATGGTGCACAGCCTGCTGCCGCTGTTCATGGTGACGGTGCTGGGCACCAGCGCGTTAACGGTGGGCATCATCGAAGGGCTGGCCGAATCCACCGCGCTGATCGTGAAGGTGTTTTCGGGCACGCTGAGCGACTACCTGGGTAAGCGCAAGGGCCTGGCCCTGCTGGGCTACGGCCTGGGCGCGCTGACCAAGCCACTCTTCGCCATCGCCCCCGGCATGGGACTGGTGCTGACGGCGCGCCTGCTGGACCGGGTGGGCAAGGGCATACGCGGTGCGCCACGCGACGCGCTGGTGGCCGACATCACGCCGCCCCATCTGCGCGGCGCAGCGTTTGGCCTGCGCCAATCGCTGGACACGGTGGGCGCATTCACCGGGCCGCTGCTGGCCGTGGGGCTAATGCTGCTGTGGGCCAACGACTTCCGCGCGGTGTTCTGGGTGGCGGTAGTGCCGGGTGCGCTGGCCGTGGCCCTGCTGTTCTTTGGCCTGCAGGAGCCCGCACCCCAGCCCGGCGCCAAGCGCAGCAACCCCATCAGCCGCGAGAACCTGCGCCAGCTAAGCCCGGCCTACTGGTGGGTGGTGGCCATAGGCGCGGTGTTCACGCTGGCGCGCTTCAGCGAGGCGTTTCTGGTGCTGCGCGCCCAGCAGGGCGGCATGCCTGTGGCCCTGGTGCCGCTGGTGATGGTGGCGATGAACCTGGTGTACGCCGCGTCGGCCTACCCGTTTGGCAAGCTGTCGGACCGCATGGGGCACAAGCAGTTACTGGCCATCGGCCTGCTGGTGCTGGTGGCCGCCGACCTGGTGCTGGCGCACAGCAGCCACTGGGGCGTGGTGCTGGCCGGCGTGGCGCTGTGGGGCGTGCACATGGGCATCACCCAGGGCCTGCTGGCCACCATGGTGGCCGACACCGCGCCGGCCACGCTGCGCGGCACGGCCTATGGCCTGTTCAACCTAGTCAGCGGCCTGGCCATGCTGGTGGCCAGCGTACTGGCCGGCCTGCTGTGGGACGGGCTGGGCGCGGCGGCCACGTTTTATGCGGGGGCGGGCTTTTGCGGCGTGGCGCTGCTGGGCCTGGCCTGGCAGCCTAGGGCGCCAAAACCGGGCGTTTAAAATTTCCCATGCCTAACGACACCCCGCACGAAGAAGCCCCCAAGATACAAGAACCCCGGCTCTGGACCGGCGACGGCTGGACCGCCCAGGTCATCAAGAACGAAGACGACGACGGCTGGGCCGTGGCCATGCTGAAAGACGGCGAGCCCGAGCCCGCGCTGGTAGGCCCCTGGACCATGGGCCGCGACAAAAAGAACCCCAAGCCGCTGGACAGCAGCGCCTTCAGCACCCTGGTAAAGACGGCCAATGAGTTCGTGCGCCGCCACGAGCAGCAGTTGCACGCCAGCCTGCACCAGAGCATCACCGTCACGGCCAACACAGGCCGCGTCACCGTCTACCTGGACATCACGCCCGACGAAGACAACCCCAGCGCCACCCTGCGCGCCGAAGACGATAACGGCGACACCCTGGCCGAGGTGCGCGTGGCGCCCAGCTTCAAGCTGGACCGCAGCAGCGCCGTAGCCTGGGCCGATGGCGGCTTTGCCAAGCCACGTTGACGCTATTTAATTGATAGCTGCTTGCGCAGGCATTTCCTGCGCCAGGGGCATGTTTTCTCCATAAGGCGCTGCAGTCAATAAGGCAGGACGGCGCTTGCCGCCGCATCGAGCCGGAATTTCACGGATATTTCGGTTCCATGGGTTCTGGTTCAGGCCGTTGCGGCTATCTTGCGGCACTCTTCAGCGCACCGATGGCAGGCCTTCGCGCATGCCTGGCAGTGCTCCATGTCGTGCTGCGCACATTCGTCACCGCACGACTGGCAGATAACGGCGCACGCTTTGCAGATTTCCTGCAGATGGCCACTGCCTCGCGCCATCATTGCGGCCGCTACGGTGCAGATCTGAGCGCAGTCCGTATCCAGCGCAATGCACTTGGTCATGGCCTGGACGTCGAATTCCTTCAGGCATGCCGCAGCGCAATGGTTACAAACTGTCGCGCAGCTAGTGCAGGCTTGCATGCACGCGCTATACGTTTCGTGAGACATTGCATACTCCTTCAACTGGTGTGCCGGGGCTCTTCGTTGCGCCGACACCGAGGTCAGGAATTCAGTGTATGGAGACCGCACCAGAAGGGCTGTAGGTCAAGTGCTCGCACCGCCGTAGTCCCATATAACGCATGAGGAGTCGGTGGCGCTGCAGGCCTTGAGCGTGTGGTTTGGCCCCACGGGTTACTTGAACCCACCGGCTACCAGGGCAGATGGAGTACGAGGCGTTAAGACGCGTCGCCCAGGCTCAGCTCAATATCCTGCCGAGCCGGCACGACCGCCCCCTGCAGCTGGCCGGGGATGTAGGCCGTGGCCAGGAACATGGCCTTCATGTGGGTCACGGCCTCTTCGTCGCCCGCGTCGGCCTGCAGCACCACCACATCGACCACACGGCCCAGGGCGTCCACGTATAGGCGCAGACGCACAGGCAGGCCAGTGAAGCTCAGACCGTCCAGCAGCGCCATGTCGGGTGCGGACCGGGGGACCAGAGGGTGGTCAAGCAGCTCGGATGGGATGAAGGGGTCTGGCTCGGCCTGCGCAGCGGGCGCTGGAGGCGGGAACAGAGGTGGATACGCAGCCACAGCCGACGGAACCGGCACGCGGGCAACTTGCGTAATCGACGCCATGGCGGATGGAGACGACAGCAGCTGCACCTGCAGCACAGGGGCGGCCTGCACCGCAGACACAGGCGGTGTATGGGGCATGGCCGACTGCAAGCCCCACCATACCGCCACATGCCCCAGCAAGGACAGCAAGATGGCGCCGACCAGCACACCCCGATTCTTCACCCACGCCATAGCGAACACCTACTGCGCGGAGACTTCGCGCCAGTTCAGGCGCCTAACGCCAGTGGCGGTGGTCAAGGTGGCGGGCGTGGTGGCGGTGGTGCCGGTGCTGTCGCCGGCCAGCACGCGCAGCTTGCCGTTGACGTTCTGCACCACCAGGTCGGTGATGACGCCGGACATGGTGCTGGATTTGGCGATCAAGGTACTCGAGCTGTCGGTCAACACGCTCTTGCCGGTGGAGATACTGAAGCCCAATACATAGCCCGTGCCCGAAGGGCTGCACACGCTGCCATTGGGCAAGTTCACGCCAAAGAATGCCGAGCCGCTGTAGGCCGTGGGGGTCACGTTGACGCGCTCGGCCACATAGGGGCTGGTGGTGGATGCCGACAGGTCGAAGTACCAGCCGCTGGTAGAGGTGGGCGCGCTGCCAATGCCGGTGAGCAGGCTGGTATTGGCTTCCAGGCTGCTGCGGGTCAGCGGCGTGGCGTAGACGCTGGCGGCCTGGAAGGCGCCGTTGCCCACGGTACCGTCGTAGATGGAATAGATGCTTTGAATGGCCGTGCTGCTGATATCGCTATCGGCCAGCAGGCGGCCGGTACCTACCAGCACATAGCGCTTGTTGGTCGACGGGTCTACCTCAATCAGGGGGCGGGTGGTCACGGGCTGGGGAGTTCCGGAGGTCTTGTACAGGGTGGCCATCTTGACGATGGAATAGGCGGCGGTGGTGCCGGTCAGGTCCACGCGCCAGAGGTTGCCCTGCAGGTCGCCGGCGTAGATGGCGTCGGCGGTGTAGTCGGTCTGGTTGTAGGTATAGGCCGAGGCATGGGCCATGTTCAGCGGCGTGGTGGTGGTGCCCTCGGGCGTGACCACGGTTTCCAGCAGCGCGCCGGTGCGCGGGTTGACGATGAAGAAGTAGCCCTTGCCGTCGCTGTTGTTGTAGCCAGAGGTGAAGACAACCACCCAGCCGTACTTGGCCGTTTTCATGACCGAGGGCGCGCCGAAGCTGTAGCCCATGCGGGCGATGGTGGTGGTGTCGCTGGTCTTGGGGAACTCCCACAGCAGCTTGGCGGCCAGGTTGGTCTCGCTGGTCCAGTCGCCGTAGGTGGCGCTGGTGGTGACACCGCTGCTGGTGGTCTCGGGCGTGCCGGGGTTGGTGACATCCATCGCGTAGTAGCCCTTGCCGCCCTTGCCCAGGCCGCCGATCAGCAGGGTGCGCCAGTCCGGCGTGGTGCTGACCTTGCTGCACACCGCCGTGGTGGTGCTGGTGTCGCTGCTGCAGACCTTGCTGACGTCCACATCGAAGTCCAGCGGCGTGGCGTCCACCAGGTAGTAGTGGGAACGCGTAGGGCTGCCGAAAGACGCCAGGCCCGAGGTGGCCGCGGTGGACGATGTGCCGTAGACGAAGCTGGGTATGAAGCCAAACAGCTCTTGCCCGCAGGTGGAGCAGCTGGCGGTGGTGGATGTGCTGGTGGTGCCGGGCATGGTGCCATCGAACGCGTGCAGCATGCCGTCGTTCGAGCCTGCGAACACCACGGTTTTACGGCTGGCGTAGCTTTGCTTGAAGGCGGTGTAGCCCAGGTTGTACATCTCGTAGTAAGGCATGCTGGGCGCGCCGACTGCGGTGGTTTTGGAGCCCACAAAATCGCCCAGCAGATAGCTGCGCTTGCGGTAGATGCGGTTGGTGGCGGTAACGGTGGCACTGAGTTCGTTGGTGCGGTCGCCGCGCAAATAGGCCAGGTAGTCTGCCGCTGCCGTGCTGGAGGTGGACGTGGTGCCGGTGATGCTGGCAAACGAGGGGTAGTACAGCCGCCCGGTGGTGGGGCAGGCGGCCATGGCCGTGGCGGTGAAGGCAATGCCTGCGGGCGTGGTGGCGCTGTCGCAGTAGGTGATGATCTTGCGTGTGCTAGCGGGGCTGGTCGTGGCCTCCAGCAGGTCGCGGGCATTCCACTGCGCGGTCATGGTGGCGCTGCCGCTGGTATCGTAGGCCACGGTGGCGCCGATCACGCTGCCCGTCCAGTTGGAAGGATCGTAATTGGCGGAATAGCTGGCGCTGCCGGTCACCACGTTGGGCGAGGCCATGGCGTAGGTGGTGCTGTTGGCCGAGCTCAGCTCGCTGGAAATCTTGTTGAAGGCTGCCGTCAGGCTGGACTTCATGGTGGCCGGGGAGCTACCGAAGTAATAGTTGTCGGGACGCTTGTCGTAGGTGGTGTCGGTGGAGAAAGTCACGGCGGCGCTGCCGGTCTGCGCGGACTGGCTGATGGTCGTCAGGCCCGAGCTGGTGTCGGAATTGGTGTACCAGGTGCTGTCGCTCAGGGTGCTGGTGCTATTGCTGCTGGAATAGGGCGAGAAGCCGCTGGGCACGGTGAAACCGCCGTACTTGGCCGCCAGCCAGTACTGGTTCTTGTGGCGGTAGGTCTGGTTCTCCATCACGTCCAGCCAGTAGGTGTTGATGGTTTGGGTGCCGGTCCAGTCCGAACGCAAGTCCACGGTGTGGGCGTCGTAGGCCAGGCCTGCGATGTAGTAGGTGTCACACCACTGGTAGGTCGAGGTGCTGCAGGTGCTGCTGCCGGTATCGCCGTAGAGACTGCCCAGGGAGGAATTGCCCTCCAGCGTGCCCACCATATTGGTGGCTGTAGCCACGTTCACGGAAGTGTCGTCTGTGGGATAGGTGGGGGTGGCATCGAGGGTGCTGCCCGAGCGCAGAGTACTGCCATACAGATTGGCATCGCGATGGGTGTTCACGTCGCCCATCCCCAAAATAAAGTTTTTCTGGCAGGAATAGAGGATAGGGTCGGCCCCCATGCTGCTGCTATCGCTCACCCGCCACTTGGTGATGACGGGAAAGCCATCTGCGTAGGTGGCATAGGTCGAAGCAGTCGCTGTGGTAGTCGCGGTGGTACTAGATTGAGAGGTGGCGGATGTGTATGGCGCCCAGTTCGCCAGACCTTTGTAGTAGCGCAGCACCGTGTTGTACAACTCGGAAACCGGGTCTTTGGATTTATAGGTATGCGAGTAATTGCCAAACTTGTTCAGGTAATTCATCACTCCGCTTTGGACTACGGCGGTAGACGATAGACCAAAGGTGCTGACCGTATCTGAGGCGTCGTTGTAGTCCGGGTTGGTTGCCATGATGCCGGTCGTGGCGCTCCACTCGGGATAGCCACCGTTGAGCGCAGTGCCATCGATCGTGACGGTACCTGCGTTGGTGATATCTGCAGAGCCGGGCACCGGCTGGTAAGGACCAATGTAATTCATACGTGCGCGAAGTACCCCGCCGTTTCGCTGCTGCCCGGTCACACTGCTGTCGCCGCTATGGTTGAGGTAGCTGAAGGCCGAGAAGCGCAGCTGCATGGCGTAGGTCTGCATCAGGCCTTCAGGCTTGTAGGTGCTGCCGTACAGCACGCAGTTATCTTCCTTCAATGCGGCCGACACACACACAGCCACGTTGATATAGAGCTGATAAACGCTGGTGTTACTGGCACTGCTTCCCTGGTTGGAATAGTCCACCAGGGCTTTGGTACCAGTGCCCGAGGTCGATGCATTGGTCAGATCGCCGTTGCTGGTGATCCACATGCGGTTGCCCAGGGCGCGGATGCGGGACGAGGCCGTGGTCCAGCCGGTGAAGGGTGTACCGGATGCGGTCAGTGTGGCGGTGGTGGTGGCCTTGTCAGGGGCCGAGGTGGTGCTGTCATTGACCGCATAGGTTTTGGTCAGGATGGTGTCGGTAGTCGAGCCGGTATTGGTGTCGGTACTGCGGTAGCCACCGGTCATGATCCAGCGGAATTCGTCCAGCGTTTGCATGGACGCCCAGTTCAGGTAGTTGCCGCTCCATGCGGGCTGGGTGGCACTGGCGCAGGAATGGCTGCTGGCAGCACTGATGGGCAAGAAGTAGCTGCTGGACGGCGTGGTGGAGTTATAGACGTATTGGTAGCACTTCTCGGAGTCGAAGTAGCCGATGAAGGTACTGCCTGTGGCATAGGCCGTGGTGCTCATATAGGCCGAGGTGGTGGCCGTGGGCCACTCCACCGACAAGGCCAGGGCCAGATTACCTGGCACCTTGACGGTGGAGAACAAGGGGTAGTCGGCCAGGTCAATAGCGCATGCCGGCAAGCTCAGCGCGGCACAGGCCACGGCCAGCAAGGCGGCCGTCAGCCCCCGGGCCAGATATGAGCGAAGGATAGAAATCAACATGGCGAACTCCTGCGGCCGAGGGCGGGGTATGGCGATGTCGCTCACTGCGACACGATCATTTGGTGGTAGGTTTCCGTGCCGCGCGGACCTTGCACGCGCACGCTGATGCGGTAGCTGGCATTGCCGGGGGCCTTGGCGCGCTTGATCCATATCGTGCCCGCCTGGGCTGCATTGGTCTTGGTCGCGCTAGATACGCAGCTGGTAGAGCTGTAGGCACCAGATGCCACGCATTGCCGGTCGATCACGGTGCGGATGGTGATGCCAGCGGTGCTGTCGCTGATCGCCGTGGTGTCGGTCATGCCGGCCGAGGTGAAGGTGCTGTCATTCACCAGCACCAGGGGTATGCCCTGCGCGTTCGACGCCAGGGTGGAGGCCGAGTAGTTCAACGTCAATTGGTCGGTGGTACGCGCGGTCTCGGTCACCAAGGCGCCGGTGTTCAACAAGGCCACGGCCGCCGCCATACCGCGCTCGCCCTGGTTCAGCAAATCACGCTTGAAGGCAAAGTTGCCGGCCAGCAGCAGGCTGTTGGTGGACGAACGCATCAGGGCCACCGAGGCCACCAGCATCAGCACCAGGCAGATCAGCGTCATGACCATCACCATGCCGCGCTGGGCCTGGTGCGGCGGGCGCGTATGCCGGCATTTGTGCATGCTGGGCCTCATGGCAACATCATGGGGTTGCGCACCGGGATCGTCGTCTCAACGGTGCGGTAGCGGTACAGCTTTTCTGCGTCCGTCAGCGTGCGGGTATACGCCACGCCGCTGCCCAGGTCGGAGAATAGGGTCAGGCTGCTGGCGGTGGTGACAGTGTCTTTTTCTGGCAGGCTGGTGCGCAGGATCAGGCCGACGCGGATCGCCAGAATCTTCTGCAGATAGTCGTTGGCGGTGGTGAGGCTGGAGCAGTTGGATAGGCGTACGCTTGCGCTGGTCGGACGGTTCTGCACTTCCTGTACGGTGCCTGCCATCAACGCGGCAACCGTATAGGGGTTGCTGGTGGTTGCCGTCGTCACGGGCTTGAACCACTCGCTGCTGCTGATCTTGCCGTCGCAATCCGCGTCTATGCCGTACAGGGCATGCATTTCAAACACGCCATCTGCCCGGGCTTGCACGGTGCGCGTACTGGCGGCCGCCGTGTTGAGCAAATCGTAGGAATACAAGGTGTTGTTGTCGCCTACGCCTAGGACCTGGAACTGCGGGGGCCGGCCCAGCGTCACATTGCCCATCGGCATAGCGGTGCTGTTGTCGGACAGTGCCGCCAAGCGGGTGCCGGCCACGTGGTAGTCCCCCGCCAGCGGCATGGCCGAGGCCGCGCCACCGCGCCCATCGGTGGAGGAAAACGCGCTGGCGCTCACCTGGTCCAGCAGACAGTTGGTAATGCCTGATGTGCTGGCATCGGGCTCCACCGAGGCCACCAACACCAGGTCGCTGTTGGAGAATGCGGCGGTGTTGGTCAAGTTCAGCTGCGCGGCCGAGGCGAAGCCAGAGAACTCGGTAGGGATTTCGCCCTGCCCGGCTGCGCCGCCCATGACGACCAGCACATCCGAGGTCTTGCCGCTGACACTTGGGGTCGTGGCGCCAGGCAGTATCACCACCGGCGCCAGACGGAAGACGCCCAAGGTGCTGTCGGTGGCCTCGGTGACGCTGGCAAATGGTGCGGGCAACGCGGTCGCGTTATAGGTGGGCAATATCTGTGTATTGGTTTGCGATGCCTGGTTCGCATACAGCTTGCAGCCGTAGTTGTAGGCCGCTGCCTGTGTGAAGCCGCTGCCTGCGCTACGCACCCATTGGTCAAGCAGATAGACGGCGTAGTTGCCGGCCTGGTTGATGTCGTTGGTGGAGGTGAGCGTGCGCTTACGCCCCTCGGCCGTGGTCAGCACCACCATCATGGCCAACGAGAGGATCATGCCGATCAGCAGCGCCACCATCAGCTCCAGCAGCGTGACGCCGCGCTGGCGTGCAAGTCGCCCGGCCCGCATCACGGTATGACCACGTAGGTAAAGTACTTGCTGTTCGTCTCGGTACTGAGCTTGGACGGCGACTTCCAACTGATGGCGACGGTGGTGATGCCCGTGCTGCTGTCCGTGCTGACGCTGGACGTTGCATTCGGCAGGCCCGAGACCGTAGGGTCGGCTACCCGCGCGGCCCAGGCCGTGAGGGTGGACGGCGAGGTGCTTTGCTCGGCCCACATGCAGGCAATGATTTCATTGGCCAGCATGGCCGCACGGGTGCGGTCCTCGGCGGCCACGGCGTAGCCAGTCGCCTTGGTCTGCATGGCCACCAAGCCCAGCACGCCCAAGGAAAACACCAGCAAGGACACCAGCACCTCGATGAGGGCGAAGCCAGCCTGCGCCGGGCCCGATGTATGCACGGGGCGCGCGGGATGCGACAGCAATTTGCGGGGCGGCTTCATGATGCGGGGCAGCCATCAGGCACGGTGGAAGACAAGGTGCGTGTGGGGTCGCACATGCGCACCTGCCCACCCGCAGTGAGCAGTACTTTCAGGGTCCGGTAGGCGTTGTTGCCGGCGACCGCACTGGAGCTGACCAGGGTGTAGCTGGTGGCCGTGGAGCTGCAGGCGGTGCTCAGCCCGGTGGCGGTGGAGGCCAGCGTCACCAGTCCGCCCAGGGAGCCGAAGCAGACGGCTGCCGGGCCGGTCACGGCCACACCGGCCTGCGTTCCGTAATTGCTGCCTTGTACGAACTCGGCGCTGGTTTCTGCGCTGCCGGTCAGCACCACGGTCTGGACGTACCAGTTCTTGCCATTGGCCACAGGGGTGGCCGCCAATGCCGGCGTGGCGTTGGTCAATGCGAACACGGTCTGGCGGTTGCGGCGGATGGCCTCGGCCTGGGCCTGGCGCAGGCCGTTCTGGATTTCTTCCGCCACGCTGCGCACCTTGGCATTGGCGATCCACTGGCTGAACGAGGGCACCACCGCCAGCAGCAACAACGCGGCCACGGTCAGCGTCACCATCAGCTCGATCAGCGTGAAGCCGCTGGATCGACGCTGGGTCAGCATGTATCCCCCTTGCGCAGGATCCAGCAGGCATAGGTGGCACCACCCCAGGCGGTGGACATGGTGCTGCCCTGCACGCCGGTCTGGGTGATGGTGTAGCTGAAGCCGTCCGTCGCCGTGCCCGAGGTACCCGTCGCGGTGACGGTGTAGGCCGTAGATGTAATGCCGCTACACACCAGCGAATACGGCGTCGGCTTGGTATAGGTGACCGCCGTGGCGGTGCATGGCGCGGGCGCGGCTGTGGATGTCACGTACGTGCGGTTGTCTTGGTAGAACTGCTCCATCTTGGCGCGGGTGGCCAGCACGTCGTTCGCCATGGTCACCAGATGCCCGCGCAGGATGTAGTCCCGGTACGAGGGCAAGGCCACCGCCGCCAGGATCGCCACCACGGCCACTGTGATCATCAGCTCGATCAAGGTAAAGCCTCGGGCTGCGGGACGGCCCGGCGCGCCTGGGGACCGCTGCGCCGAATGCAAAAGAGGAGTGTGGCGAGGTGGATTCAACATGTTTCACATTGTAAGTGGGATTATTTCCCATTTATTAACGCTATGTAAAATCCGATCGCCGGCGCCATGCGGACGACCAACGGTTGTCAAATACGGGCTTTCTACGGGCCTAGGTACGCCATCCCCCTCAGCCGCTATCATCCAAAGCTTTGTCTAAAGCATCCCCCCACACCATGTCCGCCGGAATGAACCCTGCCCAGCAGGAGGCAGTGAACTACATGCACGGACCCTGCCTGGTGCTGGCGGGCGCGGGCTCGGGCAAAACGCGGGTCATCACGCACAAGATTGGCCGGCTCATCCAGTCCGGCATGGCGCCCAAGAAGATTGCCGCCATCACCTTTACCAACAAGGCGGCGATGGAAATGCGCGAGCGGGCCAAGGCGCTGATTGGCCGCGAGGCCAAGGACGTGGTGATCTGCACCTTCCACGCCCTGGGCGTGCGCATGGTGCGCGAGGACGGCTTCCGCGTCGGACTGAAGCCGCAGTTCAGCATCCTGGACGCCGACGACGTGACCAGCATACTGAAAGACGCCGGCGGCAGCACCGACGTGGCCACCGCCCGCACCTGGCAGTGGACCATCAGCAAGTGGAAGAACATGGGCTTGAATGCCGAGCAGGCAGCGGCCCAGGCGGTGGACGACAACGAGGCCATCACCGCCCGCGTGATGGCGCTGTACGAAGAACGCCTGACGGCCTACCAGAGCGTGGACTTTGACGACCTGATCAGCCTGCCGCTGCGCCTGCTGCGCGACTTTGAAGAAGTGCGCGCCAAATGGCAGACCGTGCTGGGCCATGTGCTGGTGGATGAATACCAGGACACCAACGCCACCCAGTACGAGGTGCTGAAGTACCTGGTGGGCGAGGCGGCGCGCTTCACCGCCGTGGGCGACGACGACCAGTCCATCTACGGCTGGCGCGGCGCCACACTGGACAATCTGCGCAAGCTGCCACTGGACTTTCCGCAGCTCAAGGTGATCAAGCTGGAGCAGAACTACCGCTCTACCAGCGCCATCCTGCGTGCGGCCAACAACGTGATCGGCCCCAACCCCAAGCTGTTCCCCAAGACGCTGTTCAGCGAACTGGGCGAGGGCGAGCCGGTACGGGTGATCGACGCCGACAACGAAGAGCACGAAGCCGAGCGCGCCGTGGCCCGCATCCAGAGCCTGCGCGCGGGCACGGTGGTGACGCAGGGGCCGCAACTGCAGGACTTCAAGCACTTCGCCATCCTGTACCGCGCCAACCACCAGGCCAAGCCGTTTGAAAAAGCGCTGCGCAAGGCGGGTATTCCGTACAAGGTGTCGGGCGGCACCGGATTTTTTGACCGGGCTGAAATCAAGGACCTGTGCGCCTGGTTCCGCCTGTGGATCAACAACGACGACGACCCGGCTTTTCTGCGCTGCATCACCACGCCCAAGCGCGGCATAGGCCACACCACGCTGGCCAAGCTGGGCGAGTTCGCCACGCAGTACAAGCTGAGCTTGTTCGAGTCGCTGTTCGCCGCCTCACTCGGCGCCGTGGTGCCGGCACGTGGGCTGGAGGGCCTGCACGAATTCGGCCGCTATGTGAACGACCTGGAGTACCAGGCGCGCCGCACCATTGGCGCCGAAGACTCGCTGGCCTTCATGCTGCAGTGGCTGAAGGACATCGAGTACGAGCAACATCTGTACGACAACGAAGACAGCGAAAAGGCTGCCGCCGCGCGCTGGACCAATGTGCTGGAGTTTTGCGACTGGATGGCCGCCCGTGCCGGCGGCCAGACCGACGAGGATTCGGGCACGACAACGGTCCGCGAGACCAAGAGCCTGCTGGAGGTGGCGCAAACCATCGCCCTGCTGTCCACCATCAGCCAGCGCGAGAAAGAAGCCGACGTGGTCACCCTGTCCACCCTGCACGCGTCCAAGGGGCTGGAGTGGCCGCACGTGATCATGGCCGGCGTGACCGAGGGCATGCTGCCCTTCAAGCTGGACGACGACGAAGGCCGCCAGCAGGTCGTCAGCGAGGACATCACCCAGAAGCTGCAGGAAGAGCGCCGCCTGATGTACGTGGGCATTACCCGCGCGCAACGCAGCCTGGCCGTGAGCTGGACGCGCAGGAAGAAAAAGGGCCGCGAGATGGTGGCCGCCCAGCCCAGCCGATTCATCAAGGAAATGGCGCTGGACGCCAACACCGCCAAGGAAGACCCGCGCGAAAAGCTGCGCGCACTGCGCGCCGAATTCGCCAAGAAGTCGCAGGACAGCGCCGCTGCCCGCGCAGCACAAGAACCATGAAGTTTCGCAATGCTCTACTTTTGATAGCTGCCTGCGCAGGTATTACCTGCGCTAGCGGCCAAAATCTTATAAATCCAGCGGCCACGGCCTGCCCGGCTGCCCAGGACCTGGGCCCGCTGCAGCTCTACGGCCAATGGCAGGTGCAGATAGACGGCCAGCCCGGCCCAGCCAGCCTGCGCCTGGAAAAAGACCCCGAGCAACCCGACAGCCTGGTCGGCAGCATCCACCGCGCGGGCAAGCTGGCCCAGGTGGCGGGCGAAATCGAGCAGGGCAACTTCAACCTCGAAGAGTCAGACGACGGCACGCGCATCAGCGCCACCTGGGCAGGCCAGGTGAGCGAGGGCTCGTGCGGTAAAGAAATCAAGGGACTATGGACCAACACACTGCAGGACAACGCCACCCCGCTCGCCTTCGTGCTGCGCAAATCAAGCGGCTGGGAATGAAACCGCTGGCAGGCATCTGCGCCGGGCTGGCGCTGGCCGCGGGGACCACCGCCGCGCAGGCCCAGACGTCCAACACCGTGCCCACCATTGCCTCAACCACCAATGTGGCTCCTGCCAGCGCAACGTCGTCTGGCCCGGTGCCGTCGGCACCCTGGTTGTCTTGCGCGCGCCTGGTAAACGACAAAGAGGCACGGCTGGCTTGCTATGACGAGCTGGCAGAGCAACAGACTGCGGCCGTAGCCCCCCCCGCTCCTGCCCTGGCCACGTCCACCGCCGCACTGCCGGAGGTACCACCACAACCCGTCGCCGTGGCCCTGGCCATCGCCGCCGACAAGGGCTGTGAAGACACTCGCTATTCGGAAGCCTCGCGCTTCTGGGAGCTGGAGGCCGGCAGCGACTGCGGCACCTTCGGCATCCGCGGTTACCGGCCGATCAGCCTGTCGGTGATCGGTAGCGACAGCGTAAACGACCTGCCCAGTTCGCCCGCCGCCGGCCACACCGCTACCACCGCCATCGACTACAAGCGCACCGAGACGCGCATCCAGCTGTCGGTGCGGACCAAGGTGGCCCAGGGCCTGCTGACCCAGGGCGAGCCCAGCCTGCGCGACTCGCTATGGTTTGGCTACACCCAGCAGTCGTACTGGCAGCTGTTCAGCGCCGACCTGTCGCGCCCCTTCCGCAGCACCGACCACGAGCCCGAGCTGGTCTACGTCTACCCCACCACCATGGCGCTGCCCGGCTCCCTGCTGGAAGGCTGGAAACTGCGCTACAGCGGCCTGGGCCTGGTGCACCAGTCCAATGGCCAAAGCCTGCCGCTGTCGCGCAGCTGGAACCGCGTCTACCTGATGGCCGGGCTGGAAAAAGCCGGCCAGTGGAATGTGCAGGGCCGCATCTGGCAACGCATAAACGAAAGCAATGGCAACGACGACAACCCCGGCATCAGCGACTACATCGGCCGGGGCGAGTTGAGTGCCATGTGGCACGCCAGCAAAGACAGCACATTTGGCGTGACGCTGCGCCACTCCATGCGGCAGGACGCGCGCGGCTCGGTGCGGCTGGAATGGCTGCAAGCCCTGGGCGGCAGCGACAGCCACAAGAGCGACCTGCGCTTCCACACCCAGCTGTTCAGCGGCTACGGCGACAGCCTGATCGACTACAACCGACGCCGCACCGTGCTGAGCGTGGGCCTCAGTTTGGTGGATTTTTAGAACTGACGAGGATTCACCCACCGCCCGTTCGGGCTGAGGTCAAAGGGCTCCATTAGCAGGCCCTTCGACACCTCAGGACGAACGAGAGCCACACCCAGGTGGCTAAACCGTAGAGCTGGCCTTGCTGGCGGGTTTGAAGGGTTTGGTGTTGAACTTGCCGTGCGGCAAGGTAGCCAGGCGCTTGAGCATCCAGCGGCAGTAGCCCTGTATGCCCAGGCATTTGTTCAGCTCGTCCACCGGCAGCGGGCCGGACACCACCACGATGTCGTTGGCGCTGTCTTGCGCCCCCGCCGCCCGCAACCGGCGCCGCGCACCCATGGCCCAGGACTGGATGCGCGTAGGGTCGCCATGCTGGTGCAGCTCGCCGGTGCTGGCGTCAAAGGCAATGGCCACCGTGTCCGTCTTCAACCGAAAGCGGCGCTCGCCCGTGACCGCGCTGGGAGGCGTGGACATGTCGTACAGGTAGTAGCTGCCACCTTTGAGTTGGTATTGCAAATCCATAGGGTTTACGGCGGAGGGAGGGCCTCATTGTGGACGAATTTTGGCGACGCCCAAATAAGTATTACGAGCATACCCGAAGCCCAAGCGCCGCCAATCGCCCCGGCCGCCCCCCCAACGATAATCGGGGCATGACTACACCGCACACGCCCGCCACTTCTGGCACCTCCTCGTCCGATTTCAGCAGCCTGCCCCTGGCACCGGCCATGCTGGCCAACCTGGAGCAACTGGGTTATTTGCAAATGACGCCCATCCAGGCAGCCAGCCTGCCACTGGCCTTGCTCGGGCAAGATTTGATCGCCCAGGCCATGACCGGCAGCGGCAAGACCGCCGCCTTTGCCCTGGCCCTGCTGGCGAATCTGAACCCACGCCGCTTCGCCATCCAAAGCATGGTGCTGTGCCCCACGCGGGAGCTGGCCGACCAGGTGACCACCGAAATCCGCCGCTTGGCGCGCGCCGAAGAGAACATCAAGGTCGTCACCCTGTGTGGCGGCGTGGCCCTGCGCGGCCAGAACGCCAGCCTGGAGCACGGTGCCCACATCGTGGTGGGCACGCCAGGCCGCATCATGGACCACCTGGAGCGCGGCAACCTGGACCTGTCGGCCCTCAACACCCTGGTGCTGGACGAAGCCGACCGCATGCTGGACATGGGCTTCTTCGAGGACATGGTGACCGTCATCAAGCAGTGCCCGAAAGAGCGCCAAACCCTGCTGTTCTCGGCCACCTACCCGGAAGGCATCGAGAAGCTGAGCCAGCAGTTCATGCGCACGCCCAAGACCATCACCGTGCAGGCCCAGCACGCCACCACCAAAATTTCGCAGCGCTGGTACCAGGTGGAAAAGTCCGAGCGCCTGACTACGGTGGGCAAGTTGCTGAACCACTTCCGCCCCGAAAGCGCGCTGGCCTTCTGCAACACCAAAGCCCGGTGCCGCGAACTGGTGGACGCGCTGCAGGCCGAAGGCTTCAGTGCACTGGCGCTGTACGGCGAGCTGGAGCAACGTGAGCGCGACCAGGTGCTGGTGCAGTTTGCCAACCGCAGCTGCAGCGTGCTGGTGGCCACCGACGTGGCCGCGCGCGGCCTGGACATTGCCGACCTGGCGGCCGTGATCAATGTCGACGTGACGCCCGATTCCGAAGTGCACATCCACCGCATCGGCCGCACCGGCCGCGCGGGAGCGGAAGGACTGGCACTGAACTTGGCGTCGATGAACGAGATGGGCTTTGTCGGCAAGATCGAAGTGCTGCAGGGCCGCGAATCCGAGTGGCACAAGCTGGACGAGTTGACGCCCACCAGCAAGGAGCCGCTGCGCCCACCGATGATGACGCTGCAGATCACCGGCGGCCGCAAGGAAAAGATCCGCGCTGGCGACGTGCTGGGCGCGCTGACCGGTGACGCCGGCTACACCCGTGAACAGATCGGCAAGATCAATGTGAACGAATATTCCACCTACGTGGCGGTAGACCGCCGCATCGCCCATGAGGCCGAGCGCAAGCTGAACGCCGGCAAGATCAAGGGCAAGAGTGTGCGGGTGCGGCTGCTGACGGAGCGGACCGATTTATAAGAAATAAGGCGCTGGCGCAGGTAACACCTGCGCTGGCAGCTATTATTTTTGCAGCATGCCGGGGCGCAGCATTTCGATATGCGGGATGTCGTCTTCCAGGTACATCTCGCCCACAGCCTCAAATCCAAAGCTTTGGTAGAACTTCAGCAGGTACTGCTGGGCGCTGATGCGATTGGCTTGGCCAGGCCAGGTCTGGTCGCAGCGCCGCAAGGCCTCCGCCAGCAACTGTTGGCCCAGGCCCTGGCCGCGGTAGGCCGGCGCGGTGAGCACCCGGCCCAGCGAGGGTTCGGGGTATTTGCTGCCGGGGTCGGTCACACGCAGATAGGCCGCCAGATCGTCGCCCGCCCAGGCCAGCAGGTGCCAGCATTGCAGGTCGTAGGCATCGGTGTCCTGGTAGACGCAGTTCTGCTCCACCACAAACACCGCATCACGCAGCAGCTTGGCGGCGTGGAAGTCGCGGGCGCGCAACTCGTCCATGCGCGCCCACTGGAAGCGCAGAGGCGTCATGCCTGTGCGTTTTGCAGAGCGGCGATACGCGCCTCAATCGGCGGGTGGGTGGAAAACAGCTGGCCTATGCTGCCGGCAATGCCGAAGGCGGCCACGCTCTTGGGCAGCTCTGCCGTGTGCAGGCCGCCCAGGCGCGCCAGGGCGTTGATCATGGGCTGGCGGCGGCCCATCAGCTGGGCGGCACCGGCGTCGGCGCGGAATTCGCGGTGGCGCGAGAACCAGGCCACCACCATAGAGGCGGCAAAGCCGAGCACGATGTCCAGCACGATGGTGCTGATGTAGTAGCCAATGCCGGGGCCGCTGTTGCGGTCGTCGCCCTTGCGCAGGAAGCTGTCCACCGCGTAGCCGATGACACGGCTGAGGAACACCACAAAGGTGTTCATCACGCCCTGGATCAGCGTCATGGTGACCATGTCGCCATTCGCCACGTGGGCGATCTCGTGGCCCAGCACGGCTTCGATTTCTTCGTGCGTCATGCTTTGCAGCAGGCCGGTGGAGACGGCCACCAGGGCCGAGTTCTTGAAGGCGCCGGTGGCGAAGGCATTCGGCGCGCCTTCAAAAATACCAACCTCGGGCATGCCAATCTGGGCCTTGTCGGCCAGGCGGCGCACAGTGTCCACAATCCAGGCCTCGTCGGCGTTCTGTGGCTGCTCGATCACATGCACGCCCGAGCTCCACTTGGCCATGGGCTTGCTCATCAGCAGCGAAATGATGGCGCCGCCAAAGCCCATTACCAGCGCGAAGCCGAGCAAGGAGCCCAGGTTCAGGCCGTTGGCCGTCAGGTAACGGTTCACCCCCAACAGGCTGGCCACGATGCCCAGCACCGTGACCACCAAGACATTGGTAAGAATGAACAGAAGAATGCGTTTCATAGTTTTTCCCGTGGAATGACTGGGGTTTAGATGGGGTTTCGTGAAAGAAGTTCAAGCCACACAGCGCGGAGGACGGAACACCTGGGCATCGTCATAAAACTCCGGCTGGGTGTTCTCGGGCCACCAGCCGGGCACGCCCAGCACCGGCATGGGCAGGAACGGCTTGCTGGCGAGACCCGAGGCACTCAGCTGGGCCGCCACCTGCGCGTCCACATCCGCTATTGAATGTATAGCTACCGGCGCGCAGTATATGTGCGCCACCATGGGTTTTCTAGGCTTAACCAGCTTCTCCATGAGGGCATGGCCGAACATCAGCAGTTGGGCCTGACCCCACAGCGGACGCAGGGTGACGAACAAGCGCTGCCAATCGCGGGTCTGCAGCGCCTCCCATAGCGCGGGCGGCGCGATGAGGAAGGCGCCGTTCTCGTCCAGCACCGTCAGCGCGTCGCGCACCGGGCCGCGCAAGGGCTTGACGCCTGCCGCCGCAATCTCGGCCGCCTGCAACTGGTTCAGCCGGGTCTTGGTCTGCGGGAAATGCAGCCAGCATAAGCCGTTGAAGAAGTCGTGCAGGTTGTCGCGCGTGGGCACGGTGCGGGTGCGGGAAATAAAGGCCTCATAGGCCTCGCCGGGCGGCAAGGCGCTTTGCGGCACAAAGCCTACTGGCGCCGGGCCGACCGCGTGCAAGGCAGCGGCCACGCTCGCTCCCTGCTGCCAGGCTTGGCCAGCAGGTTCGCCCAGCGCGCGCAGAGGCTGCAGCCAGGGCTGAGCCCAATCCACCCCCTCCGTTTCGCTGTTTGTATCTTGCATACAGAACCTTAGTCCTTCATAAAAACTACAATGCATTCTTGTGCCACCCGCACGCCAGAAGGAACCCGAACCATGGCCCAAAAATTTGACATCGAGATGCCCAAGTCGCTCACGGAAATCGTGGCCCAGCGTGTGCGGCAGGCGATTATTGACGGTGAATTTGCACTGGGCCAGATGATCTCGGAGGAAACACTGGCCGAGTCATTTGGCGTGAGCCGTACACCGGTGCGCGATGCACTGACGCTGCTGCAAAGCACCGGCCTGGTGGTGATCCGCTCCAAGCGCGGCAGCTTTGTATTCCAGCCAGACGAGGCCGATGTGCAGGCGATCTGCGACTTCCGCGCCATGCTGGAGCTGCACGGCGCCATGCTGTCGCGCGCGCTGCGTCGCGAGGCCACGTTGACCACGCTGCAAGGCATTTACCAGCAGATGCAGGACGCGATTGCCGCGGACGACGATGTGACGTATGGGCATTGCGACTCGGCCTTCCACGAAGCGCTGTTTGCCCACTGCGGCAACCCCTATGTGGTGAACTCCTACGCCCTTGTGTCGGGCAAGATCGCGGCGCTGCGCACGCATATGTCCAAGCAGTATTCAGACGCCCGCAGCGTGTCCATGGACGAGCATGCGCAGATCATCCGCTGCGTAGACGCAGGCGACTTCGAGCAGTTGAAGCAATTGCTGAATCTGCACGTGGGCCGTACGGTGGACGCCTTCCGCCTGGCCAGCGCCACCGCGCTATTGGAAGCCAGTGCGCTATTGCCCAAGCTGCGCCCCAGCGCCTGAACCACCGCGTCACCAGGAGCTCCCCCCATGCATCCCACCCTCCGACTTCAGCAGTTGCTACAGAGCGGCAAGATCGTCATGGCGCCCGGCGCGCCCGACGCCATCACTGCCCGGCTGGTGCAAAAAGCCGGCTTCCCCGCCGTCTACATGACCGGCTTTGGCGCCACCGCCAGCCGCCTCGGCACGCCGGACATCGGGCTGCTGAGCCAGACCGAGATGACCACCCATGCGCGCGATATGGCGCGGGTGGTGGACATCCCCATCATTGCCGACGCTGACACTGGCTACGGCGGTCCGTCCAACATCCAGCGTACGGTGCGCGAATACATCCAGGCCGGCGTGGCCGCCATCCACCTGGAAGACCAGGTGGCACCCAAGCGCTGCGGCCAGATGGCCGGCATCCGCCTGATGGACGCACAGGAGAACGCGCTGCGCTTGCAGTGCGCCATCGAAGCCCGCGGCAGCGACCCGCTGCTGGTGATCGGCCGCACCGACGCCCTGCCCGCCATGGGCCTGGAGGAAGCCATACGCCGCGCCCATCTGTACCAGGCCGCAGGCGTGGACCTGGTGTTCGTCGATGGCATCAAAAAGATCACCGAAGTGGAGGCCATCGCCAAGGCCGTGCCGGGGCCCAAGGTGGTGTCCATCGTCGATGGCAATGAGACTACTGCGCTAACCGCGCGGGACCTGCAGGACATGGGTTTCTCCGTGGTGTTCTACGCAGTGACGGCTCTATTCACCGCAGTGAAAGCCGTGTCCGATGCGCTGGCCGAGCTGCAGCGTGCCGGCACACCACGCGGCAGCGCAGGCGGCATGGTCAGCTACGCAGAATTCAGCGCCCTGGTGGACCTGGATTTCCACAAAGACCTGGACGACAGATTCGGAGCCTGACATGACCACACCCGCTTGCCGCTATTGCACCGCCACCCTGGCGGAACTGGACAGCCTGATGGTCCACATCCGCGACCTGGAGCATTCACGCGTGTTCCTGCTGCGCGACCAGACGCACCGGGGTCGCTGCATCGTGCTGCTGAAACAGCATGCGCGGGAATTGTTTGAGCTGGCGCCTGAGGTGCTGGGCGGCTTCATGCAGGAGGTGGCGCAGGTGGCCGCCGCCATCACCCAGCTAGGCCACTGCGACAAGGTGAACTACGCCATCTACGGCGACCTGAACGAGCATATCCACATGCACCTGGTGCCCAAGACCCGCAACGGGCCCAACTGGGGTCAGGCCTTTGTGTTGACGCAAGACAGACCGGTAGCGCTGCCCGACGCCGACTTCCAGGCAACGCTACAAAAACTGCAGCTGCTACTGCAGTAAATACCTGCGTTAGCGGCCGATTTAACCCTTGCCCAGCGGCGGCAAGACGTCCTTCACCACGGGCTTACCACCCTTGATTTCGATGATGAAGCTTTCGCGGTCGATGTCGCCCTTGTCGTCAAAGGTCACGTCCATCAGCACGCCGGGCTCGTCCGCCACCTTGATGGTCATGCCGTGCAGCTGCTTGGCCACGGCCACGCGGTCGAACTTGCCGACCTTCTGGATCGCAGCCTTGAGCATGTAGACACCCTGGTAGCCTTTGATGCCGTTGTGGTCGGGCACGAAGTTATAGGCCTTGACGAACTTATCGCGCACCATCTTGATCCCGGCAATCGGCGCATCGGCCGACATCTCGGTGTGTCCCACCACCCCATTGGCGGCGTCACCGGCCAAGTCGATCACCTTCTGGCCCAGCAGAGTGACATCACCGACGATGGGCTTGTCCCAGCCCTGCTTGCGCAACTCGCGCACCGCGCGGGCCGACTCTTCTTCGTTCAGGTAGACGAACACCGCGTCGGCATTGGCCTGCTTGGTGCGCACCACGGCGGCAGAGAAGTCCACCTGGCCGGCTTCAGTGGAAACATCGGCCACCACGTCCACGCCGTAGGTTTTGAGCGCGCTGGTGATGGCGTCGCGGCCGGGTTTGCCGAAGTCGCTGTTCACAAAAATCACCGCCACCTTCTTCACCTTCAGGTTCTGCGCAATGTAGCGCGCCGCCTTGGGCATGGAGTTGGTCTGTGTGAGACCGGTTCGGAAGATGTAGGGGCTGCCTTGCTGGGTTACCAGGGCTCCGGCGGCCGCAGTGAAATTGGGTACCTCGGCGCGCCGCGTCTCGGTCTGGCTGACCAGGATGGAGCCGGTGAACACCGGGCCGAAGATGGCAAACGCGCCGTCATCAATCGCCCGCACCACCAGACCCTTGGCCACGCCAGGGTTGGTCTGGGTGTCCATATTCGTGACCTCGATCTTGCGGCCCAGGATGCCGCCTGCGGTATTGATGTCCTTCACAGCCAGCTCTATGCCCGACTTGAACATGGTGCCCGCCGTGGCCCCAGCCCCGGAAAGCTCCACCACATTGAAGATTTTCACGATCTCGCCTTGCGCCCACAGCGGCGCGCTGCTGCACAAGGCGGTGGCGCCAACGGCGGTGATGAGGGTTCTGCGCTGGATGCTCATTTTTTGTCTCCTGGATCGGTCAATGTCCTGCTGAGGACTATATGCAGCTGCCGTGGTAACCGGCTATTTTCTGCGCCTGAATATTAATGTACAGTATCCAGAACCTTACATACATCAGTTTTTTGCACTCCTATGACCTCCTCTACCGCCGCCGGACTTGCCCTTCAGGACCTGCGCCAACAGCTGGGTTCCGCCGTTTTTCTGGCCGACGAGGTGCCCGCCCGTAACCGCAACGACTACAGCGGCCTGCCGCCCACCACGCCCCTGGCCATGGTACGCCCGACCGATACCGAAGGCGTAGCCACGGCCCTGCGCATCTGCCACGCGCACAGCATCGCCGTGGTGCCCCAGGGCGGCCTGACTGGTCTGTGCGGCGGCGCCCGCGCGCTGGACGACGAGATCGCCTTGTCGCTGGAGCGCCTGGTGGGGATTGAAGAAATTGACTCCGCCTCGGCCACCATGACCGTGCTGGCCGGCACGCCGCTGGAGGTGGTGCAGCAGGCAGCAGCAGCAGCCGGCTTCTTCTGCCCGCTGGACTTGGGCGCGCGCGGCTCGTGTGCGATTGGCGGCAACCTGTCCACCAACGCAGGCGGCAACCGTGTCATCCGCTACGGCATGGCGCGCGACATGGTGCTGGGGCTGGAGGCAGTGCTGGCCGACGGCACAGTGGTCAGCAGCCTGAACAAGATGATCAAGAACAACGCCGGCTTTGACTTGAAGCACATCTTTATCGGCAGCGAAGGCACGCTGGGCATCATCACCCGCGTGGTGCTGCGCCTGTTTCCCAAGCCCGCCTCCACCATGGTGGCGCTGTGCGCGGCCGAGGACTACGGCACAGTGCTGAAGCTGCTGACCGCGGCGCGCAACGGCCTGGGCCCTATGCTGTCGGCCTTCGAGGTGATGTGGCCCGACTACTGGGACATGGCGACGCAAAAAGTGCGCGGCGTACGCAACCCCTTCGCCGCCGATGGCCGCCGCTACGGCGCTTATGTGCTGGTGGAGGCCCTGGGCACCGATCCGGCGCGCGACGGCCCCAACTTCGAAGCCTGGCTGGCCCAGTTGCTGGAAGATGGTACCGTGCCCAACGCCGTGGTGTCGCAGTCGCTGGCCGATGAAAAAGCCTTCTGGGGCGTGCGCGACGCCTGTGCCGAATTCCACCAGCTCTGGCCCGGCCACCTGGCTTACGACATCGGCCTGCCGGTGGTGAACATGGACGAATACGCCGTGCGTTGCAAGGCCGCCCTCAGCGCCCAGCTACCGGGCTGCGAGGCCGTGTTCTACGGCCACATCGGCGACGGCAATGTACACATCGTGGCCTACCAAAGCGGCGTGGCCGCCCAGCCCAAGGACGCAGCAGATGAAATCATCTACGGCCTGGTGCGCGAATACGGCGGCACGGTGTCGGCCGAGCACGGCATTGGCACCATGAAGCGCCGCTGGCTAGCCCATGCGCGCTCGCCCGAGCAGATTGCCCTGATGCGCATGCTCAAAGCCGCACTGGACCCGAAGAACATTCTGAATCCAGGCAAGGTAATTTAAGCCGACTTAGAGCAGACGCCAGGGCAGCGCTTCACCCGAACGCAGCGGCTTGAGCTGGGCTTCACCGAAGGGGAAGCTCTCGGGTGGGGTCCAGCTTTCCTTCACCAAGGTGATGGTGCCCTGGTTACGCGGCAGGCTGTAGAAGTCCGGACCGTTGAAGCTGGCAAAGGCTTCCAGTTTGTCCAAGGCACCGGCGTTGTCAAAGGCCTCGGCATACAGCTCCATCGCCGCATGGGAGGTGTAGCAGCCGGCGCAGCCGCTGGCGTGCTCTTTGAGGTGCGCGGCGTGTGGTGCGCTGTCCGTTCCCAGAAAGAACTTGTGGCTGCCGCAGGTAGCCGCCTCGACCAATGCCACACGGTGGGTTTCGCGCTTCAGCACCGGCAGGCAGTAGTAGTGAGGGCGGATGCCACCGGTGAAGATGGCATTGCGGTTGTACAGCAGGTGGTGGGCCGTGATGGTGGCAGCCGTGAACTGGTCGGCAGCTTGCACGTACTGCGCAGCCTCTTTGGTCGTGATGTGCTCGAAAACGATCTTCAGCTCGGGGAAGTCGCGGCGCAGCGGGATCATTTGGCGGTCGATGAACACGGCCTCGCGGTCGAACAGGTCGATGTCGGAGTTGGTCACTTCGCCATGCACCAGCAGCAGCATGCCGGCGCGCTGCATGGCTTCCAGCGTCTTGTAGATCTTGCGCAAGTCGGTCACGCCGGCGTCGCTGTTGGTGGTGGCACCAGCGGGGTACAGCTTGGCTGCGACCACGCCAGCGTCTTTGGCGCGGGCGATCTCGTCGGGTGGCAGGCTGTCCGTCAGGTACAGCGACATCAGGGGCTCGAAACTTACGCCTGCAGGCACGGCGGCCAGGATGCGCTCTTTGTAGGCCAGCGCCTGGGCGGTACTGGTAACCGGCGGGCGCAGGTTGGGCATGATCAGGGCGCGGCCAAACTGGGCGGCTGCGTGCGGCACAACGGTGTGCAGGGCGGCGCCGTCGCGCACATGCAAATGCCAGTCGTCTGGCCGGGTCAGGGTAATGGTGGAGGCGGTGGTCATGCCCCAGATTGTCGCTGAAGCCGCCCCCGCCGGTATCAGCCCTGGCTGGGCCCTGACAGGCTGAGGCCGGTGCTGCCGCCATAGCCACCGGCGACCGGTACCTTGCCATTGCGCTCCAGCTTGAAGGTGCTGACGGCTGCGGCCAGCTGCACCGCATGGCCATTCATGGTGTCTGCGGCAGCAGCGCTTTGTTCCACCAAGGCCGAGTTCTGCTGCGTCATCTGGTCCAGCGCGGCAATGGCGGAGTTGATCTGGCCAATGCCCCGGCTCTGCTCGGTGGCCGCTGCCGTAATTTCGCTAAGCGTATCGGTCACACGCTGCACCGAGCTGACGATTTCACCCATGGTTGCGCCCGCATCAGCCACCAAGCGTGTGCCTTTTTCGACCCGCTCGACGCTGGCGCCGATCAAGATCTTGATCTCCTTGGCGGCCTGGGCCGACCGGCCGGCCAGGCTACGCACCTCGCTGGCCACCACGGCAAAGCCACGGCCCTGCTCGCCGGCACGCGCAGCTTCCACTGCAGCGTTCAAGGCCAGGATATTGGTCTGGAAAGCAATGCCGTCGATGACGGTGATGATGTCGGCAATCTTCTTGGAGCTGCCATTGATGTCGTCCATGGTGGTCACCACTTCCGACACTACCGCGCCGCCGCGCGCAGCCACCTGCGCGGCCGACATAGCCAACTGATTAGCCTGCTGGGCAGCGTCTGCGCTGTGCGAAACGATACCGGTCAGGTTGTCCATGGCATGCGCGGTCTGCTGCAGATTGGATGCGGTTTGCTCGGTACGCTGGCTCAGGTCCTGGTTGCCGGCAGCCACCTCGCTGCTGGCAACCTGAATGGAGTCCGCCGCCAGGCGGATGCCACCGACCAGGGATTTGAGTTTTTCCTGCATGGCGGAAATGGCCTGCAACACCCGGCCAGTCTCGTCAAAAATACGTACCTCGACCTGGGACGACAAGTCACCAGTGGCAATGCGTTCAGCCAGCACCACTGCGCGGTTCATGGGAGCGGTCAAAGTCGTTGTGATGTGCCAGGTAATGACACCTCCGGCCACCAGCGCAATCGCCACCAGCACGCCCTCCACGAGGAAGGCCTGCTTCTCCAAATCCTGCACCTCGGCGGCGGCAACCTCGGTCTGCTTACGCTGCAGCTCGATCAGCTCGGACACCTTGGCCCGCAGATCGGCTTCGGCCGGGCGCACCCGCTTCATCAAGGTCATCACGGCGGCAACGTTGTCACCATCCATGGCCTGCTTCAACGCATCCCTGACTTCTGGAAAAGCTTTTTTGCTGATCTGGGAAATATCAGCGATCAGAGCCCGCTCCTGCTCGGACGCACCTGGCTGTGACAGCAACGCATTCAGCTCTTGCTCGGTCTTCAGATAGGTGGCTTCGGCAGTCTGGGCGGCCTTGAACTCGACATCCAGTTGCTTGGGGTCCAGCTCGGTGAACAAGGCCACCGAGCGGCTCTGTATAGCCATACTGCTGATGGAACCCATCAGCTGGTTGGCCAACTCGCTCTTGCGGTTATTGGTGTGGACGATACGGTCCACATGGGCACCCAAGAGGTGCATGGCATACATGCTGGTGGCGGCCACGGCCACCAGCAAAGCCAGTATGTTCACAAACCCCAGGGTAAGACGGCGGGCAATCGAGAGGGAGCGGGAGAGGTGGAATGCCATTGTGTACCCTGGAGGTGTGGTGGTCTGACTTAGTGCGCCAGGATCTTGTTCAAAAAGTCCTTGGTGCGCGGCTGGCGGTTTTCCGGATGGCTGAAGAACTCATCTTTAGAGCAGTCTTCCAGGATCTTGCCACCCACGTCGATAAAGATCACGCGGCTGGCGACCTTGCGTGCAAAGCCCATTTCATGGGTTACGCACATCATGGTCATGCCTTCCTTGGCCAAGGTCACCATCACGTCCAGCACCTCGCCGACCATTTCGGGGTCAAGCGCAGAAGTGGGTTCATCAAACAACATGACCATCGGGTCCATGCTCAGCGCACGGGCAATCGCCACGCGCTGCTGCTGGCCGCCAGAGAGCTGACCAGGGAACTTGTCCTTATGCGCCATCAGGCCCACGCGGTCCAGCATCTTCAGGCCACGGACCTTGGCGTCGTCGGCAGAGCGGCCCAGCACCTTGATTTGCGCGAGGGTCAGGTTTTCGGTTACCGACAGATGCGGGAACAGTTCGAAATGCTGGAACACCATGCCAACGCGGCTGCGCAGCTTGGGCAAGTCTGTCTTGGGGTCGTGCAGCGCAATGCCGTCCACAAAAATCTCGCCCTTCTGGAAGGGCTCCAGCGCGTTGACGGTTTTGATCAGCGTCGATTTGCCCGAGCCAGACGGACCGCACACCACCACCACATCGCCCTTTTTGATACTGACATTGCAGTTGTTCAGCACCTGAACCGGGCCATACCATTTGGAAACGTTTTTAATTTCAATCATGTTTTACTCCACGAATCTGTATCAGCGAATGATCGCAATCTTGAGCTGCAGCTTTTTAACGATATAGGACAGGCCAAAGCAAAGCAGGAAATACACCACCGCAGCCAGCAGGTAGGCTTCTTCCGGGCGTCCATAGAGCTTGCCGGCGGTCGTGAAGCCCTTGAGCAAATCGTAGGCACCAATGGCATAAACCAAGGATGTGTCCTGGAACAGGATGATGGTCTGCGTCAGCAGCACCGGCAGCATGTTGCGAAACGCCTGGGGCAGTATCACCAGCTTCATGTTCTGCCCGTAGGTCATGCCCAAGGCCTGACCGGCATGCACCTGACCACGCGGAATGGACTGGATACCGGCGCGCATGATCTCGCTAAAGTAGGCCGCTTCAAATGCAATGAACGTGATGGCGGCAGAATATTCCGACCGGTAGTTGGCCCCGTCGGGCAGATACGAATAAAAGCTGCTAGGCACCAGCAGGAAGAACCACAGAATCACCATCACCAGCGGGATGGAGCGCATCACGTTGACGTAGACAGTGGCTGGCCACATCAGCAACTTGGCGCCCGACAGGCGCATCAAAGCCAGCACCGTGCCCAGCAAAATACCGCCGATCGTGGCAATCACCGTCAATTCAATACTGAAGAGAAACCCCTTCTGTACGAACTTGCTGATGATCTCCCAACTGAAAAACGAAAGGTCTAGTCCGCCCATATCAATGTCCCCCTCCGGTACCACCGGCTACGATGAAGCCGGGGATCGCCATTTTTTTCTCAACAAAACCCATCACGCGATTCACGGCAAAGGCCGAAACCGCATACAACAAGGTCACGCCCAGATACACCTCAATACCGCGAGAGGTTTCTTCCTGGGCTTGCATGGCAAACATGGTGAGCTCAGAAATCGACACCGCAAACGCCACGGACGAGTTTTTCAACAGGTTCATGGACTCGCTGGTCAGCGGCGGGAAGATGATGCGAAACGCCATCGGCAAAATCACATAGCGATAGGTCTGGAAAGTAGAAAAACCCATGGCCATGCCCGCATAGCGCTGCCCCTTGGGCAGAGCCTGGATGCCCGCACGGACCTGCTCGGCAATACGCGCCGAGGTAAAGAAACCCAGCGACACAACGACCAGCGCAAAGCCCGGTACCTTTTGCATCGCAGGAAAAATCTTGGGCACCACAAAGTACCAAATAAAGATTTGAACCAGCAGTGGAATATTGCGGAACAGCTCCACCCACAGATTGGCGAAACGCACGAGCCAAGGACTGTTGGGCAAGGTCCGCAGAGTTCCCATCAAGGCCCCAACCACCATGGACACTACCCAGGAACAACCGGCCACGGCCAAGGTCCAGCGCCAAGCCTCCATCATCCACTGCAGATAGGTACGCCCACTGCCGTCATCGTTGAGAAATATCTGCCAATCCAAACCCATAACGCTCTCCTCCAAAAATATGCCGCTCAGACGGGTTGCGGCCATGGCGCAGCCCTTTGGCAAACAAAAACCCCGCCCCTGTAAAAAAGGGGGGCGGGGTTTGGTTTACCTACTTACTTATTTTTTTGCGTAGTCTTCGGCTGGCTTATCGTTCAGATTTGCCCAGGCAGCCTTGGTCGCATCGCTAGCAGGCAGCCCCACCTTGGTGTTCTTCGGAGGAATGGGCTGCATGAACCACTTGTCATACAGTTTTGCCATTTCGCCCGACTTGACCATGCCAGCAATCGTGTCGTCTGCCAGCTTCTTGAACGCAGGGTCGTCCTTGCGCAGCATGATGCCGATAGGCTCTACGCTCAGCACTTCACCAACAATCTTGTAATCCGCAGGCGACTTGGAGGTGGCGATGTTACCGGCCAGAATCTGGCCGTCCATCACGAACGCGTCGGCACGGCCGGACTCCAGCAGCAAGAAGCTGTCGGCGTGGTCCTTGCCAAAAACTTCCTTGAAGTCCACGCCATTGGCGCGCTCATGCTTGCGCAGCAGCTGGACCGAAGTTGTTCCGGTGGTGGTCGCTACGCTCTTGCCATTCAACTGGGCGATCGAGGTAATGCCGGAATTGGCCTTGGTGGCAATACGCACTTCTTCCACATACACGGTATTGGCAAACGACACGTCTTTTTGGCGTGTGGCGTTGTTGGTGGTGGAGCCGCACTCAATATCCACCGTGCCGTTTTGCACCAGCGGAATACGGTTTTGCGAAGTCACCAGCTGGTACTTGGTTTCCAGCTTCTTGCCTGCTGCCTTTTCCAGATTGGCGATGATGTGCTGGCACACTTCGACGTGGAAGCCGGCAAACTTACCATCACCCAGGGTGTAGGACAGCGCGCCAGACGAATCACGCACACCCATCGTCACCACGCCCGATGCCTTGACCTTGCCAATGGTGTCCGAGGCTTGCGCAAAAGCGCCTCCTACTGCCAAAGCGGATACAGCCAAAGCCAACAAATGCTTCTTCATGAAAAACTCCTGGATAAAAGTAAGAACTACACAACGCAAATTTTAGGGACTACGCCCCGCGGGATAACCCTTGCGCCCGCATTTGGTGCACATCATGTGCGCACAAATACACATTTCACACTATGCAGACTCTGTGCCTGCCATCATGCAACTACCGCATAACTTACTCCGGTTTGGACACCAAGGACTGGAAAATGGTGGCCAACTGAGGACTCATGGGTAGATTGATGCCGGGCCCAGATGGCAAAGGACGCAGAAACCAGCGGGTATACAGCCGCTCCAGGTCTCCCTCTTCCGCCTGGCGGCGAAAACTTTGCTCCACCAGCTGCGCCAACGCAGCGTCGTCCTTGCGGAACATGATGCCGTAGGGGTCATAGGATAAAAACTCGCCCACCACCGCAAACTCGGCCTGGGCCTTGTTCTGCGCCAGCAGGCCGTAAAGCAGGACATCATCGGTAGCGAACGCATCCACCTTGCCCGCCTTTAGCTCGGCAAACGACTCCGCGTGGTCACGCGCCACCACCAGTTGCAGCCCAAGCTTGAACTTGTCCGACAGGGCGCGCATGGTTTTCTCATTCGTGGTGCCCTCGGTTACCACGACACGCTTGCCAGTTAAATCGCGGAACGAGCGCAACGCAGACCCTTTGCGGACCATCAACTTGGTGCCGGACACAAAGGTGACGGGAGAGAACGCCACCTGCTTTTCGCGCTCCACGTTATGGGTGGTGGAGCCGCACTCCAAATCCACCTGCCCCGAGCTCACCGCCTGCATGCGCGACTCGGCCGTCACCGGCTGCCAGCGCAGTACCAGCTCGCGGCCCAGCTCATCCTCCATGGAGGCCACCAGGGCACGGCAGATATCGATGGCGTAGCCTATGGGCTCCCCCCGGACTGACAGATAGGAAAAAGGCACCGACGAAGCCCGGTAGCCTATGGTCACAGCCCCGGTATCCCAGGCCTTTTTCAAGGTCCCGGTCAGCGCCTGGGCATGGCCGGCGCTGGCCATCAGGACTGCCACTGCGCCGGTCAGCAGGCATTGAGTCCACTTAAACGGCATGCTGTGTACCTTTACTGGCTGACGACCCGGACGGTCGCTGCGTCCATGGCGCGGGCATTCATTTCAGCCGCCTCCTCTGGCAGCAACTCTTTTTCCCACTTTGCAACGACGGCAGTGGCGATGGAATTGCCCACCGCATTAGTGGCCGAACGGCCCATGTCCAGGAAGGTGTCCACGCCCAGAATCAGCAATAGACCTGCCTCAGGAATATGGAACTGGTTCAGCGTAGCCGCAATCACCACCAGGGAGGCACGTGGCACGCCAGCCATGCCCTTGGAGGTCATCATCAAAATCAGCAGCATGGTGATCTGCGTGGACAGCGGCAGATGGATGTCATAGGCCTGGGCAATGAACAGCGTGGCAAAGGTGCAGTACATCATGGAGCCGTCCAGGTTGAACGAATAGCCCATGGGCATCACAAAGCTGGAAATCTTGCGCTTCACACCGAAACGGTCCAGCGCATCCAGAATCTTGGGGTAGGCGGCTTCCGAACTGGCGGTAGCAAACGACAGCAAAAACGCCTCCTTGATCAGCACCAGCAGCTTGAACACGCGCGGCCCCAGAAAGGCAAAGCCTGCCAGTATCAACACGCCCCACAGCAGGAACAGGCCCAGATAGAAGTCGCCCATGAAGACCGCGAACTTCAGCAAAATCTCCAGCCCGTTCACAGAAACTGTAGCAGCCATCGCAGCCAGCACGGCCAGTGGCGCCAGTTTCATCACATAACCGGTAATCTTCAGCATGACGTGCGAAAGCTCGTCGATGGCCGTCACCAGCACCTTGGCCTTGTCGCCCAATGCGGCCATGGCCACGCCGAAGAACATCGAGAACACCACGATCTGCAGAATTTCGTTATTCGCCATGGCTTCGGCAAAAGACTTGGGCACCAGATGGCTGACAAAGTCCTTGAGGGTAAATTTGGAGGTAGCCAAGCCGGCAGACGCACCAATGTCGGGCAAGGGCAGACCCAGGTTTTTGCCGGGCTCCAGCAGATTGGCCATCACCAATCCCAGCACCAGCGAAATCAGCGACGCGGTCACAAACCAGCCCAGGGCCTTGCCGAACACCCGGCCTACCGCCGACGCATCGCCCATGTGTGCGATGCCCACCACCAGCGTAGAAAACACCAGCGGCGCAATCAGCATCTTGATCAGACGCAGAAAGATGTCCGACATGATGGAGATGTAGCCGGCAATCTCGCTGGCGGCCTTCTTGTCGGGGAAGTTGAGAAACACCACGTAGCCGATCAGGATGCCCAGCAGCATGGCTAAAAGTATGGTGACTGCCGGAGGCATTTTGCGTTTCATATGTCTTCCTATTTCTGTACATCGGACCCGCGGCGGAAGCTCATGCCCCGCACGGGCCGTGGTGATCCATGGCGCGGATGGCCAGCAAGCCCAGGGCTAACATCCGCCGCCCCTCGGCACAAGCACACCGCCTGTCCAAGCGCCATACCGCCCAAAAACCTCCATGCAATGCGGCTATCCGCAGTGTGCAAGCCTCCAGGCTTCATGAAGGTGGCGAACTGTAAATGTCTGTTTCGCCAAACACCAATGCTGATTGCGCGCCGCCATATGCAAATTTTTCATAGCCTGCCGAATGCGCTGATTCCAGCATTTGGACCACCGACGCATGAACGCCAACGGCCGGCTTACTTCGCAGTTTTTTGGGATGCCAGGTAGGTCCACAAGGCCTGGGCGGTACCCTTGGCCGCCGTGGGGCCACTGGGCTTTTCGCGGTAGGCCCGCACATCCATGGTCATCTCCAGCCCGGTGAGGCCGGGTGGCGCAGCACTCACCAGTTTGCGTGTTCGCAACTCTTTCTTGACAGCACTGTAGGGCAAAAACGCAATGCCGTGGCCCTCCAGGGCCATGGCCTTCAGGCCCTCTGCCATGTCGGTCTCATACACCCGGTCCAAGTGGATGGGCGTGGCCGACTGCTTCAAAATCATGTCCACCGTCTGGCCCAGATAGGCACCCGGCGCGTAGCCCAGGTAGGGCAGCAGTTGCCCCGGACGACCCGGCAGCTGGAACAACGGCGCGCCCTCGGAATCCGCCTTGACGTAGGGAGCAATTACCTCCTGCCCCAGGCTCACCATCTCATAGCGATCGGCGGCCAGCTGAAAGGGCTGGGAACTGTGGTGGTAGGCAATCAACAGGTCGCAGCTACCTTCCACCAGACGCATCACCGCGTCGTGCACATTCAGGGCAATCAGACGGCTTTTGATCGGGCCAAACTTTTCGCGCAGCAAAGACACCCAGGCCGGGAAGAAGGTGAACGCCAGGGTATGCGGCACGGCAAACTCGATCACGTCCTGCCCGGCCGAATGGTGGCCGCGCAGCATGGCGCGGGTACTTTGCAGCGCCTGCAGCATCTCCAGCGATTGCGCGTAAAGGGTTTCGCCGGCGGGCGTGAGCCGCGTCGGGTACGAGCTGCGGTCCACCAGGTCGGTACCGGCCCAGCCCTCCAGCGCCTGGATGCGGCGCGAGAACGCCGGTTGGGTCACGTGCCGCAACTGGGCGGAGCGGCTGAAGCTGCGGGTTTCAGCCAAGCTGATGAAATCTTCTAGCCATTTGGTTTCCATGGCCAGATTATGGCCGCAGCCCCGAAACCCACACACCGATCCTAAATCGGGGAAACCACGGCTTGCCCCGCGAAGTGGCAGGTCGCGTTGTCAATGAAGCGCTGCACCGATGCCTCAATGGCCTGGGGGGACCAGCCCCCCAGGTGCGGCGTCAGCACCAGATTGTCGAAGCCCAGCAGCTCTGCGGGCGGCAGGGGCTCGCTCTCGTACACATCCAGGGCAGCACCGGCAATCTGACCGCTGCGCAAGGCCTCGGCCAGCGCAGCGGTATCCACCACGCTGCCGCGTGCCACGTTCACCAGATAGCCTCCAGCCCCTAGTGCAACCAGCACCTCGGCGTTCACCAGATGGCGCGTCGCCGGCCCACCGGGCGTGGCCACCACCAGAAAGTCGGCCCATGCAGCCAAAGACAGCAGATCGGCAAAGTAGCGGTGCGGCACCTGCTCTTGCTGCTTGCGGCCGTGGTAGCCAATCTGCATGCCGAAGCCCAGCGCCCGTTGGGCCACCTTGTGGCCAATGCCGCCCAGGCCGACGATACCCAGGCGGCGGTGTGAAACGCTGGCCGGCAGCGGCAAGGCATCGCGCCACAGGCCCTGGCGGCATTGCTGGTCCAGCTTGGGTACATTGCGCACCACGGCCAGCAGCAGGGCCATGGCGTGGTCGGCCACGCAGTCGTCATTGGTGCCGGCACCGTTGGCGAGCACCAAGCCACGCGCCCTGGCGTGGGCCAGGTCGATATTTTCAAACCCCACACCCAGGGCGCAGACCAGTTGCAGCGCGGGCATGGCGTCCATTTCGGCTGCCGTCAGCCCTACGCTGCCAATGGTCAGCACCACCTGGATGGCCGGGCCATCGGCCGCAATATGGGCAGCCCGCAAATCCGCCGTGGGCGCGTAAATCAGGTCAAAGAATGGCGTGACCATGGCCTGGTGGACATCGGCCATGTAGTTCAAGACAAGCAGTTTGGGACGTAGTGATGGCATGGTCAGAACGGTCTATCCAATTGGTGGGCTCCACCATTTACTATTAAATTCATAGCTACCAGCGCAGGTAATATCTGCGCCAGCGGCACATTTCCTCAAACCCTACTCAGCGCTTTGCTGCAGCGCCCACATGGCTGCATAGCGGCCATTGGCCAGCAACAGCTGGCTGTGCGTTCCACGCTCGATGATGCGGCCCGCGTCCATCACCAGGATCTCGTGCGCGTCCACCACGGTGGACAGGCGGTGGGCGATCACCAGCGTGGTCTTGTTGCGTGCAGCGGTTTGCAGCTCGGCCTGGATGGCACGCTCGTTGGCCGAATCCAAGGCCGAGGTGGCCTCATCGAAGATCAGGATGGGCGGGTTCTTCAGCAGGGTGCGGGCAATGGCCACGCGCTGCTTCTCGCCTCCCGAAAGTTTCAGCCCACGTTCACCCACCATGGTGTCGTAACCCTTGGGCGTCGCACTGATGAAGCCATGGATGCGCGCGGCCTGGGCGGCCGCTTCCACCTCGGCACGGCTGGCGCCGGGGCGGCCGTAGGCGATGTTGTATTCCACCGTGTCGTTGAACAGCACCGTGTCTTGCGGCACGATACCTATGGCCTGGCGCACGCTGGCCTGGGTCACGTTCTGGATGTTCTGCCCGGCAATCAGGATCTCGCCCTGCTGCACGTCGTAGAAGCGGAACAGCAGGCGTGCCAGCGTGGACTTGCCCGAGCCCGAGGGCCCAACCACCGCCACCGTCTTGCCCGCTGGAATATGCAGGCTCACGTCCTGCAGAATCGGTCGCGCCGGCTCGTAGGCAAAGAACACATGCTCAAACCGCACATCGGGATGGCCGTCGTTTGCGTCCAGCTGTAGCGGCTGGGCGTCCGGGCGATCAGCGATTTCGCGCTCTTTTTCCAGCAGGGCGAACATCTTTTCGAGGTCGGTCAGGCTTTGCTTGATCTCACGGTAGATCACGCCCAGAAAGCCCAGCGGGATGTAGAGCTGGATCATGAAGGCGTTGACCATCACCAGGTCGCCCAGCGTCATGCGGCCGTCCACCACGCCCTGGGTTGCGCGCCAGAGCATGGCCACCAGGCTGGCCGCGATGATGAGCTGCTGCCCGGTATTGAGCAGGCTCAGCGTGGTCTGGCTCTTCACCGAGGCGCGGCGGTAGCGCTCCAGGTTTTCGTCGTAGCGCTTGGCCTCAAAGGCTTCGTTGTTGAAGTACTTGACGGTCTCGAAGTTCAGCAGCGAATCAATAGCGCGGCTTTGCGCATGCGAATCCAGCTCGTTCATGGTCTTGCGAAACTGGGTGCGCCACTCGGTCACCGTCACAGTAAACGCGATGTACACCACCAGGGCAATCAAGGTGATCCAGGCGAACCACACATCGAACTTCATGGCCAGCAGGGTCAGCACAAAGCCGACTTCGATCAGCGTGGGAATGATGCTGTAGAGCGAGTATGAGATCAGCGAGTTCACCGCCCGCGTCCCGCGTTCGATGTCGCGCGTCATGCCGCCGGTCTGGCGCTCCAGATGGAAGCGCAAGCTCAGAGCGTGCAGGTGCTGGAACACCTCCAGCGAAATGCGCCGCGCCGCGCCTGCCGTGGCCTTGGCAAACACCAGTTCGCGCAGCTCGGTAAACAAGGAGGTAGACAGGCGCAGCAAGCCATAGCCCACCAGCAGTGCAGCCGGCACCACCAGTACCAAGGTGGGAACCAGCGCCTGGGCCGGCATCCCCGCCACATGCCCCCCGGCGGGGCTCATGGCATCGACAAGCTTTTTCAGCAGCAAGGGCACGCTGACGCTGGCGGCCTTGGCGGCCACCATGAAGCTCAGCGCGGCCACCACGCGCCATTTGTATTGCCACAGATAGGGAAACAGGCGACGCAGGGTATGCCAATCGGACTGCGTGGGCGCAGCTGCGGAATGGCCAGACATGACGGGAAGAGGGGCAATTTCGCCAGAGCGGCGCATCGGGGAGAATCTCACGTGTTATTACCAACCGATTGTCCCTGATGTCCGCACATTCCGACACGCATGTAGCTTTGCCCTCCGATATGGAACTGGTACTGAAAGTAGTTCCCATGCCGAACAACTGCAATGCCAGCGGCGACATTTTTGGCGGCTGGGTCATGTCGCAAGTAGACCTGGCGGGATCGGTCATCCCCGCGCGCGTCGCGCAGGGACGGGTCGCAACCGTGGCCGTGAAGGAATTCGTATTCAAGCAGCCGGTGCATCTGGGCGACATCCTGTCGCTGTATGCGGCCGCCACCCACATCGGGCGCACCTCGGTCACCGTGCGGGTCGAGGTGTATTCGGAGCGCCTGCACCGCCAGGGCCGCTACACCAAGGTCACCGAAGCCTCGCTCACCTACGTCGCCATTACCGAAAATGGCGAACCGCGCCCCCTGCCCCCGCAAGACTAAGCAACTCTCCGGTACCTCCACCCATGCCTATTGCCCCCCACTCCGCCCTGGTCGAAGAATGGCGCACGCTGCAGAACAACCATGAGCAATACGAGCGAGGCGCCATGCTGCTGAAGCTGGCGGCCCTGGTGGCTTTTGCCACGGGCTATGTGCTGGCGCTGCCGTATGAACTGACGGCCGGGCTGGCCTTGCTGGTCTGGATACAGGAGAGCATCTACCGCACATCCCAGGCGCGCCTGGGTGCCCGCCTGGTGCGGGTGGAGCAATTGGTGCAGAGCGAGGCTCCAGCCAGCAACGCCTGCCAGCTGCATACCGAATGGCAGGCAAGCCGCCCCGGCACCACAGGGCTACTGGCCGAATATGCCAGCCATGCGCTGCGGCCTACAGTGGCTTTTCCGTATGCGGTTTTGCTGATTTTGGAGCTGGTGGGCTACCTGGGGTGATGGCTGACGACAGCCACCAACCCATGGGCCTTTAGCCCGCGGCGGCCAGAATTTTGCGAATGGTCGCGGCCAGCTCCTCGGCCACAAACTTGCCGACGTAGGCGTCTGCACCCACGCTCTTCACATGCACCTCGTTGGCCGAGCCTGACAGGGACGAATGGATGATGACCGGAATCGATTTGAGCCGCGAATCCTTTTTGATGTTGCGGGTCAAGGTAAAGCCGTCCATCTCAGGCATTTCCAGGTCGGTCAGCACCAGGGCAATCTTGTCCTGGATGGACTTGCCTTCTGCCTGCGCCGCCTCGGACAAAGCCTGGACCTTCTCCCAGGCCTCCTTGCCGGTCTTGCACATGATGTAAGGCACGCCCACAGCGGTCAGACCTTGTTCGACCAAGGTGCGCGCCAGCGGAGAATCGTCGGCGGCGATGACCACCGAGCCAGGGCGCAGATTGATCTTGGGCCCCACGCTGGCGGGGTCCACGTCCGGCTCTTTGGGAGGCATCACGTTGCGCAGAATCTGCTCCACGTCCAGCACCTGGGCCAGACGGGTGTTGTCAATATCGCCGTCGAGACGGGCAATGCTGGTGATCATGCCGCCCGCGGTATTGGACTCGGCCGACAGCACCTGGCCCCAGTCCAGGCGAACAATCTGGTCCACTTCTTCCACTGCAAACGCCTGGGTCGAGCGGGCGTATTCGGTCACCATCAGGATGTTCAGGCCATTCTTGGGCAGGCAGCCCACAGCACCGGCCAAGTCGATCACCGGAATCACCTGGCCCCGGATATTGGTCATGCCCAGCAGGTGCTTGGACGAGCCCGCCACGGCGGTAATCGTCGGCATCACCATGATTTCACGCACCTTGAACACGTTGATGCCAAACAGCTCGCGATTGGTCGAATGCGGTGCTTCACCGAGGCGGAACAGCAAAAGCTCAAATTTGTTGCTGCTGGTCAGGTTGGTACGTTCGTCAATCTCTTGCTGTACGGTCGCCATAGTTTTCCCCTTTAATGCGTGCCATTAGAACTGGATTTGGATTTTTTACAAGTTTTAACATGATCGCCCAAAATACAGCGCGACCCCCTACATACCTGTTCAATATTTTTTCGAAGCAGAAGACTGTAACAACAAGCTCGGAAGCTTGTCGATAGCCATTAGAGCCTGAAAAACATCAGCCTGGCTTGCCGAGCAGGGCGTCCTTGAGCTTCCAGTCCGCCGGGCTGTTCCCCAGCCAGATACGCAGCAAGGCATTGAAAAACTCGGGCTCAGGAAAGACCTCACCCTGTTGCTTACCTTTGACGAACAACAGCGTACCCTCGCCCGGCGTCCACTCCAGCACAAAATTGTCGCCCGGCAGCAGCTTCTTTTGCTCTGCAAACACTTGCCCCATGCGGAACAAGCTGGGCACCAGCTTAGACAATTCGCTGCGGCTGGTGTTGTCCTCCACGCCACGGGTGAACAGCTTGCCCAGCTCGTTGGCATCGATCTCGCGCAGCATGGTGATACTGACGCGCTTGGGGCCCGGCATGGCAAGCACGTCCTCGGGCGTACCGGCCTTCTTGCCCAAGTACAGGCCTGCGCTATAGACCTTGAAAACAGCCTTGTAGCGCACACCCGCCCCATTCAGCTGCAGCGCCACGCCGCGCTGCTCCACGCTATCCGGGTAAGCCACGCCGGCCACTGTCACACCGTAGGCCGCCCCTGCCGCCCACAAGCCCAGCAAAATCGTGACCAAGAAACGCCTCGCATGCATATGCAATCACCCTGTGTAAGCGGCCTGGGCCGCGACACCTGCATTCTCACCCCTGCAACGGCCAGCCCAGCCCGCGCGGCTCCTGACAAACCCTGAACTCGGGTCACCTAGGCGACCGGTGGCCAACGGTTTGCTACACTTTAGCCATGTCTATCCCATGCACGATCACTGCAGGTTGCCTCGGCCAGGGAGCCTGGTCTTGGCGTAAGCCAACTTCTGCGCGCACCTGATCTGCACGGCCCTGCCGTGCGCCCCGCGCCTCGCCCAGAGGCAATGCCTGATAGACCCAGCACACCGTGCTGACGCCCAGCCCCCAGCGGCTTGGCATTTCACATAAGGTGAATTTCGTGATTACCGAACTTGAATTCAAAAGCCTAGCCCAGGACGGGTACAACCGCATCCCCTTGATGCTGGAAGCCTTCGCTGACCTGGAAACCCCGCTCTCTCTCTACCTCAAACTGGCCTACACACGTAACGGTGGCGCCTACAGCTTTTTACTGGAATCCGTAGTTGGTGGCGAGCGTTTTGGCCGCTACAGCTTCATTGGCCTGCCGGCACGCAGCTTCCTGCGCGCCAGCGGCTTTGGTGCTGAAGCCCAAACCGAAGTCGTGCGTGACGGCACTGTCGTCGAAACCCACAAGGGCAACCCGCTGGACTTCATCGCTGCCTACCAGAAGCGCTTCAAGGTCGCGTTGCGCCCCGGCCTGCCACGCTTCTGCGGTGGCCTGGCTGGCTACTTCGGCTACGACGCAGTGCGCTACATCGAGAAAAAACTCGAAGCCAGCTGCCCACCCGACACCCTGGGCTGCCCCGACATCATGCTGCTGCAGTGCGAAGAGCTGGCGGTGATCGACAACCTGTCGGGCAAGCTGTACCTGATCGTCTACGCCGACCCCAGTCAGCCCGAGGCCTATGCCACGGCCAAGAAGCGCCTGCGCGAACTCAAGGAACAGCTCAAATATTCGGTCAGCGCGCCCATCGTCAAGCCCACGCAAAGCCACCCCACCGAGCGCGAATTCGCCAAGGCCGACTACATCGCGGCTGTCGAACGTGCAAAGGAGCTGATTGCCGGCGGCGACTTCATGCAGGTGCAAGTCGGCCAACGCATCAAGAAGCGCTATACCGAATCCCCGCTGTCGCTGTACCGCGCGCTGCGGGCATTGAACCCCTCGCCCTATATGTTTTTCTACCACATGGGTGACTTCCACGTAGTCGCCGCCTCGCCGGAAATCCTGGTGCGCCAGGAATCCATGCCCAGTGGCGAACAAAAAGTCACCATCCGCCCGCTGGCCGGCACCCGCCCGCGCGGATCCTCGCCCGAGGCCGACAAAGCGGCAGAAGCCGAACTCATCGCCGACCCCAAGGAACGCGCCGAACACGTGATGCTGATCGACCTGGCACGCAACGACATCGGCCGCATCGCCAAGATCGGCAGCGTGAAGGTCACCGAGGCCTTTGCAGTGGAGCGCTACAGCCATGTGATGCACATCGTCAGCAATGTCGAAGGCACTTTGCTCGACGGCATGAGCGCCATCGATGTACTCAAGGCCACCTTCCCCGCCGGCACACTGACCGGCGCGCCCAAGGTGCATGCCATGGAGCTGATCGACCAGCTGGAGCCCACCAAGCGCGGCCTGTACGGCGGCGCCTGCGGCTACATCAGCTACGCCGGTGACATGGACGTGGCCATCACCATCCGCACCGGCATCATCAAGAACCAGACCCTGTTCGTGCAGGCCGCAGCCGGCGTCGTGGCCGACTCGGTACCCGAGCTGGAATGGAAAGAAACCGAGGCCAAGGCCCGCGCCCTGCTGCGCGCCAGTGAATTGGTAGAGGAAGGACTGGAATGAGCACGCCCATCAAAGCCCAGCACTGCAACAACATGGCCGAAGTGCGCCAGCACATCGACGCGCTGGACGAGCGCATCGTCGCTCTGGTGGCCGAGCGCAGCGACTACATGACCCAGGCCGCGCGCATCAAGCAGCGTGCCGACCAGATCGTCGACCTGGAGCGGGTCGAATACATCGTGGCCCGGGTGAAGGCCCAGGCCGTGCAACTAGGTGCGCCGCCCGAGATCCTGGAAGCCACTTACCGCGCCATGATCGATGCGTCCATCGCCTACGAGCAGCGCACGTTTGACAAAATCCACGCAGGAGAGTCCGCATGAAACTGCTGATGATCGACAACTACGACAGCTTCACCTACAACATCGTCCAGTACTTTGGTGAACTGGGCGCCGATGTAGAGGTGGTGCGCAACGACGAAATCACCATCGAGGAAATCACCGCGCGCAAACCGGACCGGCTGGTGATCTCCCCCGGCCCCTGCTCGCCCAAAGAGGCTGGCATCTCCGTCGCCGCGATCCAGCACTTCGCCGGCAAGCTACCCATCCTCGGCGTCTGCCTGGGCCACCAGGCGATTGGCGCAGCCTTTGGCGGAACCATCATCCGGGCGCAGCAGCTGATGCACGGCAAGACCAGTGTGATCACCACGACCCAGCAAGGTGTGTTCGCCGGCCTGCCGGAGCAGTTCACCGTGAACCGCTACCACTCGCTGTCCATCGAGCGCGGCACTTGCCCGACGGAGCTGGAGATCACCGCCTGGACCGATGACGGCGAAATCATGGGCGTGCGCCACAAGACGCTGGCCATCGAGGGCGTGCAGTTCCACCCCGAGTCCATCCTCACCGAGCATGGCCACGCCATGCTGAAGAACTTCCTGGACCAGGGGGCGCGATGAGCCTGGACGCGCTGGGCATCGTCCACCTGCCGCTGTTCATCGCCGCCGGCTGGCTGCTGAACCTGACACCCGGCCCGGACGTGTTCTACATCCTCAGCAACGGCCTGCGCGGCGGCTGGCGGGCCGGCGTGGTGGCGGCCTTTGGCATCACCGCCGGCTGCTTCGTCCACATCTTCGCGGCCGCCGTCGGCGTCAGCGCGCTGATCACCGCCTCGGCCACCGCCTTCACGGTGCTGAAGTGGATGGGCGCGGCCTACCTAGTGTGGGTTGGCGTGCAGATGCTGCGTGCGCCCAAACCCGTGGATGCTACGGATTCGATAGCTGCCCCCGCAGATTCCACCAGCGCCAGCGGCACAAAAAGCTTAAAGAAAGTATTTCTGCAAGGCTTCTGGACCAATGCGCTGAACCCCAAGGTGGCGCTGTTCTTTCTGGCCTTTCTGCCGCAGTTCATCACCCCGGGCAGCGCGCATCCCACGCTGTCCTTCGTGCTGCTCGGCCTGCTGTTCAACCTGAACGCGGTGCCGATCAACCTCGGCTACGCCTTGCTGGCCGCCTGGGCCGCCCGCCGCATGGGCGCGGTGCGGCGCGGCATGCACTGGCTGGAACGCGGCGCCGGCGCGCTGTTTGTCGGCTTTGGCCTGAAGCTGGCCTTGTCCAGCACCCCTAGCAATTGACCCGGAGCCTCCCATGATCACCCCCCAAGAAGCCCTGCAGCGCACCATCGAACACCGCGAAATCTTCCACGACGAGATGCTGCACCTGATGCGGCTGATCATGAACGGCGAGATGTCGCCGGTGATGATGGCCGCGCTGATCACCGGCCTGCGCGTGAAGAAGGAAACCATAGGCGAGATCACCGCCGCCGCCCAGGTGATGCGCGAGTTCTCCAACAAGGTGCATGTGGCCGACACCACCCATATGGTAGACATCGTGGGCACCGGCGGCGATGGCGCCCACACCTTCAACATCTCCACCTGCAGCATGTTCGTAGCAGCTGCAGCCGGCGCCAAGGTCAGCAAGCATGGCGGGCGCAGCGTCAGCAGCAGCAGCGGCAGCGCCGATGTGCTGGAGAGCCTGGGCGTGAACATCAACCTCGCCTCCCCGGACATTGCGCAGTGCATTGCCGATGTGGGCATAGGCTTTATGTTCGCCCCCAACCACCACCCTGCCATGAAGAACGTGGCACCGGTGCGCAAGGAGCTGGGCGTGCGCACCATCTTTAACATCCTGGGCCCGCTGACCAACCCCGCCGGAGCCCCCAACATCCTGATGGGCGTGTTCCACCAAGACCTGGTGGGCATCCAGGTGCGGGCGCTACAGCGCTTGGGCGCCGAGCACGCGCTGGTGGTCTACGGCAAGGACGGCATGGACGAAGTCAGCCTGGGCGCGGCCACCCTGGTAGGCGAGCTTCAACACGGCGAGATCACCGAGTACGAAATCCACCCCGAGGACTTCGGCATGACCATGACCAGCCACCGCAATCTGCGCGTGGACACGCCCGAACAATCCAAGGCCATGCTGATGGGCGTGCTGAACAACGACCATGGTGCCCCGCGCGACATCGTGATCCTCAACGCCGGCGCCGCGCTCTACGCCGCCAATGTGGCCGACTCGCTGGCAGCAGGCTTGCAGCTGGCACGGACCGCGATTGAATCCGGCGCGGCCAAGGCCAAGCTGGCCCAGCTGGTGCAGGCCACCACCGCCTAGCGGCTACACGAGGCAAGCACGCACATTGCCGCGCTTGCTTCTATTTTGATAGCTGCCTGCGCAGAGAATATCTGCGCCGCAGGCATAAAACACCCGCATTAAAGACGCTAAAGGCGTCGATTCCAATCGGCACGCTAACCGGCGCCGGGCTCTTTCACCCTTGCTACGCGCGCCTGGCTGCGTACTTAAAAGGTTTCCCAGTCGTCCTCACCACCCGCGGGCTTGGCGGGTTTGGCCGGCACGGGCTTGCGGGCCGAAGGCGCCGGCAACTTGGCCGCCGCGGGCCGCGCAGGTGCAGGTGCAGGGGTCTTGGCCGCCGAGGCCAGAGGTTTGGCGGCTGGTACCTTGGCTGCGGGTCGTGGCGCTGGCGCCACGCTGGTCCGGTGCGGCGCGGCCACCGGAGCCAAGGCACTGCGCTGCGGTTTGTGGGACGTTTGGGTTGTATGCGATGCCAGCTTGAACACACCCACCACGTCCACCAGATCGCCAGCCTGGGATTTGAGGCTGCTGGCCGCTGCGGCCATCTGCTCCACCAGCGCGGCGTTTTGCTGGGTCACCTGGTCCATCTGGGTCACGGCCTCTCCGATCTGCGACACGCCCGAGCTTTGCTCGGCACTGGCGACGCTGATCTCGCCCATGATCTGCGTCACGCGCTGGATGGAGCCCACCACCTCGGTCATGGTGGCGCCGGCCTGGTCCACCAGGGCCGTGCCCTGCTCCACCCGCTGCACACTGGTGGAAATGAGTTGCTTGATTTCCTTGGCCGCGTCGGCGCTGCGCCCGGCCAGGCTGCGCACCTCGCTGGCCACCACGGCAAAGCCGCGCCCCTGCTCGCCCGCACGGGCCGCTTCCACGGCAGCGTTCAACGCCAGGATATTGGTCTGGAAGGCTATGCCGTCGATCACACCAATGATGTCGCTGATCTTGCGCGAGGACTCGTTGATGCCCTTCATGGTTTCGACCACCTGACCCACCACCTCACCGCCCTGGATGGCCACCGAGGACGCGGTCATCGCCAACTGGTTGGCCTGGCGCGCGCTGTCGGCGTTTTGTTTGACGGTGGCGCCCAGCTCTTCCATGGAGGCAGAGGTCTGCTCCAGCGCGCTGGCCTGGTTCTCGGTGCGCGCGCTCAGGTCGTTATTGCCCTGCGAGATTTCCACACTGGCCATGGCCACGCCATCGGCGCTGGTACGTACCTGCTGCATCACGGCGTGGATCTTCTCAACGAACTGATTGAAGCTGGAGGCAATGGTGGCCAGCTCGTCATTGCCACTGGTGGCCACGCGCAGGGTCAGGTCGCCGTCGCCCGAGCCCACCTCTTGCATGGCATCGCGCAGCACGGTGAGGCGACGCAGGGTTTTGCTGAGTACCGTTGCGATGATGAACAGCACGGCTACCGCCACCACCAGGGCGCCGACGACCGATGACCAGACCATGGCGCGGATGCCGGCCGTGGCCTCGTCGCGTTGCAGGGCCACCACCAGCGACCAGTCGGTGCCGGTGATGGGTGCGGCATAGACCAGGCGGGACTCGCCATTGATCTTGATGTCGGTCAGGCCTTTCAGGTCGGCAAAGCCGCCTTGGCCCAGGTCAGGTGCAATATCGGCCACCGGCTTGAGCAGCAAGTTGGCATCTTCGTGCACCACGATTTTGCCGGCCTTGGACACGATAAAGCCGTAGCTGCCGGGCGTTGGGCGGATGGAAGCCACGTTGCGCGACACGGTGTCCATCAGCACATCGGCGGCGGTCACGGCCTTGACCTGGCCTCCCTCCTTCACGGCGGCGGCAAAAGTAATGAGCAACTTCTTGGAGGCAGCGCCAATGTAAGGGTCGGTGACCACCGGACCGTCTGCCGCCGAGGCCTTTTGGTACCAGGGGCGTACGGTGGGGTCGTAGTCCGGGGCCCGCGTACGCACCTCTGAGAAGATGGCCTTCTTGTCGGCATAGCCGATGTAGGCCGAGTCCACACCACCCGCCACCTTGGCCTGTACCAGGGCTTTGAGCGGGTCTTCCTCGGGCACCGCGGCCGCGATGGACGCCACCACCCTGTGGTTCTGCGCGATCCATTCGGCCACGCCTTCGGCGTGCGAGTTGGCCAAGGATCGGGTCTGGCTGTCCAAGGCCTCCAGCGCGTACTGGCGCGCGGTCCAGACGTTGTTGATCGACAAGCCAACCAGCCCCACCAGCAGTACGGCGGCGGTGATGGCGACGATCTTGCCGCGAAGAGAGGTAAGCATTGCAAGCATAGGTGCTCCAGGCGCTAGTGAGGTGTGCGGGCAGAGACCGTGTAGCACGGTCCATATTACGGAAAGTAAAGCACATCCATTCTTGCCGAGAACGCCACTGCTGCGTAGAGGTTGGCCATCGCGCAACCGCATTTATTACATGTTGGCATAGACCAAGCACGCCGCAGAAATTTAAGCAAATGGCTCGCTAGCGCAGAATTTACCTGCGCTAGCAGCTATTTAAACCATAGCAAACCTAACTAACCGTAGCGGCGGGCGATGGCGTGGTCCAGCGACAACTTGCCTGGCCCTTGCGCGACCAGGTACAGCAGCAGGGCGGCCCAGGTGCCGTGGGTAGGGTAAGCCTCGGGGTAGACGAAAAGCTGGATGGTCAGCGTCATGCCCAGCAAAGCCAGTGCCGACAGGCGCGTGCCCAGGCCCAGCAATATCAGCAGTGGAAAGAAATGCTCAGCACAGGCGGCCATGGGCGCGGCCAGCTCCGGCGACACCAGGGGCAGCTTGTATTCCTCGCGGAACAGGGCCACCGCCGAGGCCGACAGATGCGGCCAGCCCAGGTGGAACTCGCCGCCCACCAGGTCGACAGCCAGGCCCTGCACCTTGGTCTGGCCCGACTTCCAGAACACCGCGGCGATGGAAAAGCGTGCCAGAAAGGCGATCAGCGTGTGCGGTATCTGCGCGCACAGGGCGATGAGCTTGCGCAGTGCGGCAACTGGGGGCGATGCGGTCGATGGGGTGTGTACGGTGTCCATGGTTCAGTCTCCAAAATCGAGGTGGGTAATCAGCTGCTGGCGCACCAGGTGGGCCAGCGTGGCCGGTAGATTGAGGTCGGTATCGGCGCTGGCGGCGGCCAGCAGGCTTTCGCCTTGCAATACAGCGCGGATGAAGTGGCCGCTAGCCGGGCTGGCCGCCGTGGTCTCCACCTGCATGCCATTGCGGTAGACCAGCACGGTCTCAGCCTGGCACGGGTCCACGCTGGCCAAGTCCAGCGGGCCCTGGTGCGCGGCCCACAGCGAGAACACCGCGTAGCGCGAGGCCAGCACCTGCAGGGACGGGTGCAGACCCAGCCGCAAGCTGGCCAGCCGCTCGGGCTGCGCCAGGACAGCCTGCAGGGCCTCGGATGGCACAGCGGCCACATCGGCTGCGTGGTAGGCCCGCACGCGGGCCATTTCCAAGCGCGCCACATCGGCAAGATAGGGCAGGCTGCCAGCAGGCTCGAAGTGCTCAATGAAATCGGCCAGATCCGTGCCATACCAGGCCAGGATGCGCGACTGCGGTGTATGGGCGCGCACGAATAGCGCGGCCATGGCGCGGAAGAATTCCTCGCCCACCAGGGCTTGCACCACGGGAAAAGTGGTGGCCAGCGCATCGACCAGCGACACCAGCACGTTGTTGCGGTACACCGCGAAACGCAGCGCCGGGTCGGAGCCGTTCCAAACGCGCAGGCCGTCAGGGCAAGGCTGTGCGGGCTGCAGCAGAGCCTGGGCGAATAGGGCTTGCGCGCTCATGCGGTCACCTGGATCGTGTGCAGCCGGTGCTCGGCCATGCCGGCCTCGGCCAGCAGCACAGGCAAGGCGGGTAAATCGTTGTCACGCTCTATCAGCGTGGCGACCGGGCCGGTCAAACCCAGCACGTAGTCGTACAGCCGCCAGACCGCCGCGTCCACCGGCGCGCCGTGGTGGTCGATCAGCAGCGGATCGCCGGCGGTGTCACATTGTTCGGCAAAACCGGCCAGATGGATCTCGCCCACCTGGTCCAGCGGCAGTGCGCGCACATAGGCCTGGGCGTCGAAGTGGTGGTTGACGCTGCTAACAAACACATTGTTCACGTCCAGCAGCAGGCCGCAGCCGGTGCGTTGCAGCACCTCGGCGATGAAGGCCGATTCGTCCCAGGTGGACTCGGCAAACTGCACATACGTGGCGGGGTTCTCCAGCAGCATGCGCCGGTGCAGACGGGTCTGCACCTGGTCGATATGCTCGCACACGCGCTGCAGGGTGCGGCCCGTATAGGGCATGGGCAGCAAGTCGTTCAGGAACACGCCGCCATGGCTGGACCAGGCCAGATGTTCAGAAAAGGATGCGGGTTGGTAGCGGTCCAGCAGGGCCGCCAAAGCATCAAGATGGTAGGCGTCCAGCGGGCCTTCGGCACCTATGGACAAGCCAACGCCGTGCATGGACAGCGGGTAGTGCTCGCAAACGCGGGCCAGGTGCTGGTGGAAGGGGCCGCCGTCCACCATATAGTTTTCGGCATGCACCTCGAAGAAACCGAGCGCGGGCAAGGTCTGCAAAATCTCGCCCACATGTGTGGATTTGAGCCCTATGCCGGAGCGGGCAGGCAAGCCTGCAGGGCTTGCACCGCGTGGCAGCAACTGTGTATCAACGGGATAGGACATGGCAGTCGCTGCGCAGGTTGAAGGTGTGCTTACATCTTTGCGGTGAAAGCCATCTTTTGGCCCATGCCCGTGGGCGATGTGGCGGACTTCATGGTCTCGCAGGTGCCGGCGGGCACGAACTTCCAGGAGTTGGCCTGGTAGTCCATCTTGGAGGTGCCTGCGCAGGTGGTGCCGGCGCCTGCAGCGCAGTCGTTCTTGCCGGCCATGGCCACGCCGAAGCACTTTTCCTTGGCGTCGTCGGCTGCCGATGCGGGGGCCGATGCCATGGCCAGGGCAGAACCCAAAGCCAGGGCCAGAACAGCGGTGGAAGCGAAGCGGGTGTTGGTAGCGGTCATGGTGATCTCCAGTCAATAAAAGTGAATAAGGGTTGTGTCTTCAGCACGCTGTGCGGTATGCAAGCTTGCTGTGAAGTAGTCGCAGCAGCGCCAGGGTTCTTACAAGCTCTGTATAGTTTTTTCATATTTTTTTTCAGACAGGACACGCCATGTCACTCACCAAACTCTTAGGTACCGCCCTGCCCCTGGTCCAGGCCCCCATGGCCGGCGTACAAGGCAGTGCCATGGCGGTCGCGGTGAGCGAGGCCGGTGGCCTGGGTTCACTACCTGCTGCGCTGCTGGGACTGGATGCCTTGCGCGACGAGCTGGAACGCATCCACGCGCAGACCCGCAAGCCCTATTGCGTCAACTTCTTTTGCCACACACTGCCCGCGCCGCAAGACGGGCAGCCGGCACGCTGGCATGCGGCGCTGGCACCCTATTACGCAGAGATGGGGCTGGACATGGCGCAGATTGCCTCGGGCCCGGGACGCGCGCCGTTCAGCGATGCGGCGGCCGATGTGCTGCAGGCCTTTCGCCCGCCGGTGGTGAGCTTCCACTTCGGCCTGCCCACGCCTGCGCTGCTGCAGCGGGTGCGCAGCTGGGGCAGCAAGATACTGGCCTCGGCCACCACGGTGGAGGAGGCGCTGTGGCTGCAGGCACGTGGTGTGGACGCCATCATCGCCCAGGGGCTGGAGGCCGGCGGCCACCGGGGCCACTTCTTGTCGCACGACCTGTCATTGCAAATGGGCAGCTTCACCCTGCTGCCGCAGATCGTGCGCGCAGTCTCGGTGCCGGTGATTGCTGCCGGCGGCATTGCCGATGCACAGGGCGTGGCCGCCGCCATGGCGCTGGGCGCGGCCGGGGTGCTGGTGGGTACAGCCTACCTGCTGAGCGATGAAGCCACCACCAGCAAGGCGCACCGCGCGGTGCTGCAATCGCCTGCGGCACGGCATACGGTGCTGACCCATTTGTTCACCGGGCGGCCCGCGCGCGGCATCGTCAACCGGGTGATACGCGAGCTGGGCGCGCTGAACGATGCAGCCCCCGCATTCCCCATGGCCACGGCCGCCATGGCACCGCTGCGCGCCCATGCTGAACGCCTAGACAGCGGCGACTTTTCGCCACTGTGGTCGGGGCAGAACGCCAGTGGGTGCCTGGCCTTGCCGGCGGCGGAGATCACCCGGCGGCTGGCACAGGGCTTTGGCGCCTAAGCTTCGTCGGGCCGCGTCAAGTCCAGCACCGTGATGCCGACCTGCGAGCGGCAACGCTCGGCCCAACGCGGATCGGCCAGGCTGCGCTCCACATCCTTGCGACCGGCATCCCAGTGTTCACGCACCGTGGCACGCGAGAACTCGTAGTCCTTGGATTGAGTTTCGTAGTGCTTGCTGCGGTGGATCAAGTGCACGATGGTCAAAGCGGCGGCAGTACCGGCATTCAGCAATTGCTGTAAGTCCGGGTCGTTGGCAAATTCTGGTGGAAGTTTGGTAGCCAGGTTTGCGGCCGTACTGGATATCTTTTGCTGCATTGCGACCAGGTCGGTATTGAAGCGGGTGCGGCTGGCAAACTGGATGTCCTTGCCGCGCTCGGCCACCTCACTCAGGTTGCGCGGCAGCCGGCCCCGTGCGCTGAACAGGTCTACCTGGAACACCAGCATGTCATGGTCCGCCGGCTGGTCGATCACATACTGCAGAGGGGTGTTGGACACCAACCCACCGTCCCAGTAGAAATGGCCGCCGATCTCCACCGGTTCAAAACCTGGTGGTAAAGCGCCGCTGGCCATGATGTGCTCGGGTCCGATGATCCGGTGGCACTTGCTGTCCACAGAATCGAAATACGTGGAGTTGCCGGTGGTGACATGCACCGCCCCCACCGAGAGGCGTACCTTGTCCCGGGCCTGCTTGGCATTGATAAGGTCAAAGTCCACCAAGCGCTGCAGAGTCTTGTACAACGGAGACGTGTCGTAGTAGCTCAGCGCCGCCGCCGTGCCATGCGGCTGGAAGGGCGCGGGCGGCATACGCGGGCTGAAGAAACCTGGCACACCAAACAGCGACACCCAGGCCGCGCTGGACTCGTTGAAAAACTCGCGCGCCTCAACACCAAAATTGCTGGGCAGCGGGGGAGCCAGCAGGTTGGCAGACACTCCCTCCCAGAACTCGCGCAGGCGCGCCACGCGCAGCTCCGGGGGGTTGCCGGCAATGATGGCTGCGTTAATGGCGCCGATAGACACACCAGCGACCCAATGCGGGGCAATACCATGCGTATGCAGGGCCTCGTACACCCCCGCCTGGTAGGCGCCCAGGGCGCCGCCGCCTTGCAGCACCAGCGTGCATTGTTCGGGATAAGGTATGGGAGAAGCGCTCATGCAAACACCTTTCAGACGCAGAAAATGCTGCGCTGCAGTATAGGGTGGCAGGGTAAAGCCAGGTTTACAGAAGAACCGCTTTCGCTCTCAAAAATATAGCTGCCTGCGCAGATATTACCTGCGCTACGGCCCTATGGAGCTGCAAGCCGCCAGGCACCCTGCGGCAGATCCCCTAGTTGGTAGTCGCCTATTTGCACGCGTATCAAACGCAAGGTGGGCAGGCCCACCGCCGCCGTCATGCGCCGTACCTGGCGGTTGCGCCCTTCGCAGATGCGGATCTCCAGCCAGGAAGTCGGCAACAGCGCCCGAAAGCGCACCGGCGGCGTACGCTCCCAGACGGCGGGCGCCTCCATGGCCTGGGCACTGGCCGGCAGTGTCATACCGTCGTTCAGCAGCACGCCCTGGCGCAGTGCCTGCAGCGCGGCCTCGGTAGGCAGACCGTCCACCTGCACCCAGTAGGTTTTGAACTGCTTGCGCCGGGGCTGGGTGATGCGCGCATTCAATGCCCCGTCGTCGGTCAGCAGCAACAGGCCTTCCGAATCGCGGTCCAACCGGCCGGCCACGCGCAGGCTGGGGTCCTGGATGTACTGCGCCAGCGTCGGCCGGTCGCCGTCGGGGCGGAACTGGGTGAGCACGTTGAAAGGCTTGTTGAAGAGGACGATTTTGGCCATGGGCAGGCCCGATTTTAGCCCCTGAAAATACAAGCCTTTTAAGGCTGCAGCGCAGGTAATATCTGCGCAGGCAGCTACGCTTTCAATAGCAAAATGCTTATGGTGTTTGCAGCGTGCCGTCACGCAGCCGGGTCTGGGTCCACAGCGTGATGGCGTTGTCGCACGGGTACTTGAGGGCCTCGGTCTCGTTGATGTCTACACCTAAACCCGGCTTGTCATTCGCGTACACATAGCCGTTGCGATATTCCGGCAAGCCGGGGAACACGTCCAGCAGCGCATCGCGCGGGCCTTTGAGCTCCTGGATCACGAAGTTCGGCGGCTCGGTGCCCGACCATTCCTGCACCCCGAAATTGCGCGCCGCCAGGTCGATATGGATATTCGCCGCATGGCCCAGCGGCGACATATCGCCCGGGCCGTGCCAGGCGGTGCGCACGCCAAACTGCTCGGCAAAGATCTGCAGCTTGCGGCCGGCGGTGATGCCGCCGATCTGGCTCAGGTGTACGCGGATGTAGTCGATCAGCCGCTCGACGATCAAAAACTTCCACTCCGCCGGGTGGTTGAACAGCTCGCCCTGGGCCAGCGGCGTGGTGGTCTTGGCGCGCAGCTGGCGCAGCCACTCGCCCTCCTCCAGCGCGATCGCATCTTCCAGAAAGAACAGGTCGAAGGGCTCCAGCGCGCAGGCGAACTGGATGGCCTCGCTGGGCTTGAGGCGCTCGTGCACGTCGTGGCACAGCGCCACGTCGAAGCCGACCTGGCTGCGTATGCCCTCGAACAGCTTCAGCGTGTCGCGCATGTACTGTTTGCTGTCCAGATAGATGCCATCCAGCGCGCCCTGCGGCGCAGTCGCCGGTGCCGCGCCGAAACCGCCACCGCCGTAGCCGCCGTTCTGGCAGCGGATGTGGGTAATGCCCTGCTCGCGGTACTTCTGGATGTTGTCGCACAGCTCGGCCAGGTCGCGGCCGTCGGCATGGCGGTAGATCGGCACGCCCTCGCGGCACTTGCCGCCGAACAGCTGGTACAGCGGCATCTGGGCCATCTTGCCCTTGATGTCCCACAGCGCCATGTCCACGCCCGAGATGGCGTTGTTTTCGATGGGGCCGTTGCGCCAGTAGGCGTTCTGGTGCATCAGCTGCCACAGCTCCTCGATGGCACTGGCGTCGCGGCCCAGCAGCAGCGGTTTCAGATATTGCTCCAGCAGGCATTGCACCGCCAGCTGGCGGTAGGCAAAGGTCGCGCAGCCCAGGCCGTACAGGCCGGGCTGGTTGGTCTCGATCTTCACCACCAGCAGATTGATGCCTTCGGGCGCGGTGAGTATGACTTTGACGTCGGTGATGAGGGTCGCCATTGCTTTTCTTTCTCAATCGAAATTCAGTAATACCTTCATGGCCTGCGAGCGGTCTGCCGCCAGGGCGAACGCCCGGGCCGAATCGCGGTAGGACAGCGTGGCTGAGATCAGCGGCTTGACGTCGACCAGGCCCTTGTTCAGCAGCTCCACCGCCATGGCGAATTCCTCGTGGAAGCGGAAGGCGCCGCGCAGATCAAACTCCTTGGCCACCAGGGTGTTGATGGGCAACGTCATCTCTCCGCCCAGGCCCAGCTGCACCAAGATGCCGCGCGGCCGCAGGGTGTCGAGCGCACCACGCAGCGCGCGTTCGTTGCCGCTGGCTTCGAACAGCACATCGAAGCTGCCCTTGTCGGCCATGAAGCGCTTCAAACCGTCCGGTTCCTCGGCAACGTTGATGGCCTCGTCGGCGCCGACCTTGAGCGCCTTGCCCAGGGTGTGGTCGCTGACATCGGTGGCCACGATGTGCGCGGCGCCAGCACGCCGGGCCGCCAGGATCACCAGCGCGCCAATCGGCCCGCAGCCTGTGACCAGCACCGACTTGCCCAGCAGCGATCCGGCGCGTCGTACCGCATGCAGCGCCACCGCCAGCGGCTCGGCCATCGAGCCCTCGCCATCGCTGACGCTGGCCGCCAGCCGGTGCGCCTGGTGCGGCTCGACCACGATCTCCTGGCGGAACGCACCCTGCACATGCGGGTTGCGCATGGCGCTGCCGTAGTAGCGCATGTCCAGGCAGTGGTTCTGCAAACCCTGCTGGCAGTAGCGGCACAGGCCGCAAGGCCTGCTCGGGCAGACGGCGATGCGCTCGCCCACTGCAAAGCCGCTCACCGCACTGCCCACGGCGTCGATGACCCCGGCGATCTCATGGCCTAGCACCATAGGCTCCTGCAGGCGGATGGTGCCGAAGCCTCCGTGGTTGTAGTAGTGCAGGTCCGAGCCGCAGATGCCGCCGCAACGCACCCGCACGCGCAGCTGGCCGGAGCCGAGCTCCGCGGTGGGGAAAGTTTCGACGCGCAAGTCGCCGGCGGCGTGGATGACGAGTGCTTCCATGGTGCTATTCCTTGGTACGCAGATTCACTTCTGCAGGTGGGTGGCGCAGACCGGGTGCTTTAGCCGGTCAACCGCCTGGTTCATAAGGACCTGGAGAACGGCAGAACAGCCATGCCCTCACAGCACGGCGAGCATGCCGCCGTCGACGTAAATGATTTGCCCGCTGACATAGTCGGACGCAGCGGAAGCCAGATAGACCGCCGTGCCCGCAAGCTCATCGGCACGGCCCCAGCGGCGCGCCGGTGTCCGGCCCTTGACCCAGGCGTCGAAAGTGGGGTTCTCCAGCAAGGCGGTGTTCATCTCGGTCGCCATGTAGCCAGGGCCGATGGCATTGGCCTGGATGCCGTGCTCGGTCCATTCGGCGGCCATGGCGCGGGTCAGCATCTTGATGCCGCCCTTGGCCGCCGTGTATGGGCCAACCGTGGCGCGCGCCGCCTCGCTGGTCAGCGAGCCGATGTTGATGACCTTGCCGCCACGGCCGCGCGCAATCATGCGTTTGGCGGCCTGCTTGCCGACGATGAAAGCGCTGGTGAGGTTGGTGTCGATCACGCGCTGCCAGTCCTTGAGCTCCAGATCGACCAGGGGCATGCGGTGCTGTATGCCGGCGTTGTTGATCAGGATGTCGATCTCTATGCCTTGCTGGTCCAGCGACGCGAATGCGGCGCCCACGGCGGCTTCGTCGGTCACGTCGAACGGCAGGCCCTGTGCATCGTGGCCCAGGGCGCGCAGCTGGTCCACGGCCTGCGCAACCTGCTCGGCGTTGCGCGCATTGATGACGACTTTGGCACCGGCCTCGGCCAGGCCCTGGGCGAATCCGAAACCCAGGCCGCGCGCGGACCCGGTGATGAGCGCCGTGCGCCCGGTCAAGTCAAACAATGGGGACATGGGGTTTCCTCTATCAGGTGAATCAGGTGAAATCGATGCCGTGTGCGGCGTGGACGGTTCCGCCGCGCAGGCCGACCTCGCCCAGGCCGGGAAAGCGGACTACGACATCGGCATCCCTTGGCATCGGAATCGCGCCCACCCAGGAGCCGGTGGTGACCACGCTGTGCGCCGCCACCGTACGGCCATGGCGCGTGGCGTGGCGCAGCCAGATCGGCAGCAGCCACAGCGGATCGCCCAGGGAATAGGCGCCCGTGTTGGCGATCACCGGCGTGCCGCCAAAACGGACTTCGCAGCGTTGGCCCGCCCAGTCGTGCGCGTACCAGGGCATCCATTCGCCCAGGATCAACGCGCCATGCGAGCCCTGGTCGGCCAGCCGCAAGGCGGCCGGTGCCTGCAGCCCTTCATCCCAGCGCGAATCGGCGATCTCGATGGCGACAGCCATGGCGTCCACCAGGGCCGGACCATCGGCATGGGTCAGGCGCTGCGCGCGCTCGGGCGTCACTTCTTCTGCGAGGCGCAGCACGATCTCGGCCTCCACGGCTGGCGTGTGGAAGGACACATCCGCCAACGTATCGCCAGCCACCCGCACGCCCGCAGACGGCAGGGCCGCATGGCTGAGCACGGAGTCGCGCGATGCGCCGCCCGACTTCCAGTAGCGCGGCCCACCCTCGGCAAACCAGCCCAGCGCCTGGGCCACCGCCTCCTGGACCGCATAGGCCTCATCGTCCGTGCTCAGCGCGGCCCGCAAGGCTGCGGCCGGGGCCGTTTGACCAGAACGGCGCGCCGCGACCAAGGCAGCTACCACCTCTTGCGCGGCCGCGGGCAGGGTGGGAGAGGAATGCGTGTTCATGGCTTAGGCCAGAGCACGTTGTTCAGCGGCTGGCCGTCCAGCCAACGCTGGATGTTGTCGGCCATGGTTTGCTGGCGCCGGCGCACGGTGCCAGAGGTCCAGCCCGACATGTGCGGGGTCATGAGCAGATTCGGCAGCGATGCGAAATCCAGGCGCGATGGCGTGCACTCGGCCTGGTCGGGCGTCGGATAGCGGTACCAGGTGTCGATGATGGCGCCGCCGATGCGGCGCTGGGCCAGCGCGTCGTACAGCGCCTGCTCGTCGATCACCGGGCCGCGCCCGACGTTCAGGATCAGCGCATCAGGCCGCATGGCGGCGAAGGCCTCGGCACCGACGATGCCCGTGGTCTGCGCCGTCAAAGGCAGCGAGACCACGATGGCGTCGGCCGATGCCATGAAGGCCGGCAGCTGGTCCAGGGTGAAGGCCTGGTCTACCCGTTCATCCTGGATGGGGCTGCGGTTGGCCACCGTGACCCGCATGCCAAAGGCCTTAGCCCGTGCCAGGATGGCCTGGGAGATATGGCCGAAGCCCAGCAGGCCCAGCGTCTGCGCTCCCAGCTCGCTGCGCAGTGCGGTCGGCCGGCCGGCCCAGTAGGTCCAGCGCTGCTGGCGCAGATCGGCGTCGGCCTGCGCCAGCGGCACATGGCGCTGCAGCAGGGCGGCCATCACGTACTCGGCGATGGCGTGCTCGTGGCCGAAGCAGTTGCACAGCACAGTGCCGGGCGGCAGCAGGGCCGTGTCGATCGCGTCCGTGCCTGCGGAAGGCGCATGGAACAGGCCCGCTTTCTTGGGTGTCGGCATCTCGCGGTTCAGCTTGATGCCGACGATGACGTCGGCGCTTTCGTAGTGTTCGCGCTCGCCGGGGCCGGCCAGCGTGTCGCTCAGATCGATGATCTGGTGCCGTGGGTCGACCAGGGTCTCGAAGCCCTGGCGAAAGTTGGCGGCGTTCTCGCCGTGGAAAGCAATCTTGAGAGTTTTCATGGGCTGTCCTGGTTGGGGTTTATGGCAACGCTCAGGCCGCGCGCGACAAGGCCGGCACACGGATGCGCTGCCCGCCGCGTTCGAACAGCACGGCTTCGCCCAGGTCGAGCGACAGCTGCACGGGCTGGCCGCTGCGCAGATCGCTATAGCCCTGGACCACGACCATCACGTCGTCGCCGCTCTCGCCGTCGTCGCTGTGGGCGGTATTGGCATGGTCGAGTTTGATGCTGACGATGGACTCGGCCCCCACGTGCTCGACCAGTACCACCTGGCCGGCCAGCACGCCGTGGGCCAGGCCCAGTGCCTGCGGACGAATGCCGAGCAACACATCGCGTGGCGCCTGTTGCCCCAGCGCGGCCAGATGTTCGGGCAAGGGCAGTACGGCCTTGCCAATCACCAGACCGCGCGGTTCGATGCGCGCCTCGATCAGGTTCATCGGGGGCGTACCGATGAACCGGGCCACAAAGGTGTTCGCCGGATCGGTGTAGATCTCGCGCGGCGTGCCGAACTGCTGCACCTCGCCGTCGCGCATCAGCGCGATGCGGGTGCCCATGGTCATCGCCTCGATCTGGTCGTGCGTCACGTAGACGAAGGTGCCGCCCACTTCACGGTGCAGCTTGATGATTTCGGCGCGCATCGAGGTACGCAGCTTGGCGTCGAGGTTGGACAGCGGCTCGTCCATCAGGAACACGTCGGGCTGGCGCACCATGGCCCGGCCCAGCGCCACGCGCTGGCGCTGGCCGCCCGACAACGTGCGCGGGTAGCGGTCGAGCATCTCGGTCAGCGCCAGCGTTTTGGCCGTGCGGTCGACCAGGTCACGCACCGCCGGCGACTGCTCGATGCGCCGCTTGGCCAGGCCACCGATCAGCGGCAAATGGAACCACCAGCGGTGCTCGCGCATGATCAGCGGGAAGCTGATGTTGCGCCGCACCGTCATGTGCGGATACAGCGCATACGACTGGAACACGAAAGCCATGTCACGGGCGCTGGGCGGCAAGGTGTCAACGCGGCGCGCGCCGACGTGGACCTCGCCGCTGGTGACCTGCTCCAGGCCGGCCAGCATACGCAGCAGCGTGGATTTGCCGCAGCCCGAGGGCCCGAGCAGTACGAGGAATTCGCGGTCGGCGACGTCGAAGGTGATCTGGTTGGCGGCCTTCTTGCCGCCGAAGATCTTGGTGACGCCCTGGAGGGAAATGGATGCCATGGTGGGTGTCCGGAAAGGGTTAGCCTTTGACGCTGCCGGCGGTCATGCCAGAGACGACGTAGCGCTGCACGAAGAGATAAAAGATGACGGCGGGCAGGGTGTACATCAGCCCGATGGCCATGACGGTATGCATGGGCGTGCTGAGTTCACCCACGAAGCCGGCCAGGCCGACCGAAGCGGTCTGCAGCCCCTGGTCGCTGATCAGGGTCTGGGCGAACACGTATTCGTTCCAGCCATGGAAGAAGGCGATCACGGCCGCCGCAGCCAGGCTGGGCGCCACCAGCGGCAGCACCATGGTCAGCACGATGCCCAGGCGCGAGCAACCGTCGATGCCGGCGGCCTCCTCGATATCAATGGGCACACCGTCGACCGCCCCCTTGAGAATCAAGGTGATCACCGGCACCGTGAATGCCGTGTTGGCCAGGATCAGGCCGGTCAGGCTGTTCAGCAGGCCCAGTTGGCCGAAGATCGCGTACAAGGGCACGACCAGCATGGCTTCGGGCAGCATCTGCGTGACGAACAACGCCACCCCCAGGATGGCAACCGCCCGCATGCGGTAACGCGACAACACATAGGCCGGAAAGATGGCCAGCACGATGCTCAGCGCGGCCGTGCCGAAGGCGACGATGGCGCTGTTCTTCAGCCAGGTCGCGACGGCGGTGGCGCTGAAGGCGTGGCCGTAGACCGCCGCTTGCGACCAGTCGGGCAGCAGGTGCGGCTTGGGCGCGAACAGGTCCGACGACGATGTCAACGAGGTGACCAGCATCCAGTAAATTGGGAACGCGGCCACGCCCAGCAACGCCAACACCAGGATCATGCGCAGCGCGTGGCTCCAGGACAGGGTGCGGCTCATCGCTGCCCCTTGGCGCGTTCGACGCGCTGGGTATAGCGGAAATAGACGATGGTGATGAGCAGCGCAATCGACAGGCCCACCATGCCGACGGCGGCGCCCTGCCCCAGATCGCGGTACACAAAGGCGCGACGGTACAGCTCGATCACCATGGTGTTGGTCGAACCGATCGGGCCGCCCTGGGTCATGAGCCAGATCAGGTCGAAGCGGCGCAGGGACCAGATCGTCAGGAACAGCGCGAGCAGCGCCACCGAAGGCTGGATGGTCGGCCAGACCACGGCGCGAAACACGCTCAACCGGTCCGCGCCGTCGATCACCGCGGCCTCGCGCAACTCAGATGACACGCTCTGCAAGGCGGCCAAGATGACGACCGAGGCGAACGGGAATATCTGCCAGATGGTTGTCAGCAACACGGCGGGCAAGGCCAGCGCCGGGCTATCGAGCCAGCTCTCCAGGCTGACGGCACCGCCGAGCGCACCCCGCAGATGGTTGAAGATGCCGTACTGGCCGTTGTAGATCCAGATGAAGATCAGCGCCACGGCCACCGGCGGCGCGGCCCATGGAATCGTCACCAGCGCCCGCGCCAGGCCGCGCCCGCGGAACGGCGCGTTGAGCAGCAGCGCGGCTCCCAGCCCCAGGCCGATCGCCACCACCACGCAGACTACGGTGTAGACGGCGGTGATCAGAAAGACCTGCCGGAACTCCTCCTGCGTCACCAGATCGACGTAGTTCTGCAGCCCGACATAGGTGTGCTGGCCGGGCGACAGCAAGGCGGTCGAGGTAAAGCTCAGGTAGAACTCCTGCACCAGGGGATAGCCCTGGAACAGCAGCAGATACAGGGCCACCGGCGCGGCGAACCAATAAGGCGTCCAGTCGCGCTTGGCCTTCGGCGACGTGACGCCTACGGAAGATGCAGCAGCATGCATGGGGAAGGTCTGCAGTGGGCTGGCTTACTTGCGCAGCACGCGCGACAGGGCCGTGCGCTGGGCGTCGTCCATGGCCTTCTTGGGGTCCACGCCGCCCTGCAAGACCTTGAGTACCTGCTCCAGCACGATCTGCTGGATCTCCGGCGTCTTGACCTCCAGGCCCTGGACCAGCTGCGGCACGCTGTTCACGGCCTGGTCGTCATAGACCTTCAGCCAGGGCCGCTTGGCCATCATCTCCGGGCTGCGCTCGACCACCGTGGCCACGTTGCTGGCGCCCAGCAATTCCTGCAGGTCCTTCTGGTTCTCGGGCTGCAAGGTCCACTTAATGAAGGCTTCGGCGGCGGCCTTGTGCTTGGTGTTGGCATTGATGGTCAGCGCGGTCAGCACCATGCCCTGGGCCCGCGTCGGGAACGGCGACGGCGCGGCCGCAAACGCCAGTTCCGGTGCCTGCAGGCTAAAGATACCCGCCACACCGCCGTTGTCGACCTCCATCGCCACCTTGCGTTCCCAGAACATGCGGCGGTAGGTAGCGGCGTCTGCGCCCTTGGGAATCACGCTCGCGTCATAGATCTGCTTGTAGGCGGTAACGCCCTCGACCACCTTGGCATCGTTCAGGGTCAGATTGCCTTGCGCGTCACTCCAGCGGCCACCGAAGCCGTAGACGAAGTTGCACAGGTCCTGCCAGAAGCCATTGCCCTCGGCCATGGTGGCGCGGTAGGCGTAGCCATAGACACCGTTGCCGGTGGCTGCCTTGGCGCTGGCCAGGAATTCGTCGAAGTTGGCTGGTGGCTTGCCGCCCTTGAGCAAGGCCGGGTTGTACAGCAGCACGTAGTTGCTGAGCTCAAACGGCACGCCAAAGCGCTTGCCGCCCACGATCATGTATTTGTCGGGTTCCGTGAACTTGTAGTTGCCGCCCTTGAGCAAATCGTCCAGCGGCAGGATGCTCTTGCTGTTCACGGCTGCGTAGTAGTCGATCGCGTCCATGCGCACCAGGTCGGGCCCCGCGCCGCCGCCCATCTGCGTGAACACCGTCTTGGCAAAGCTGCCGAAGGGAATGGCGATAGGCGTGATTTCGGCGACAGCCTGGCTCTTGTTGAACTTCTCGACCCAGGCCTTGAGGCGCTCGCCCCGGCCCGCCTCGCTGAACGTGACAGCCGCAAAAGTCAGCGCCTCCTTGGTCTGCGCATGGGCCGCCAGCGGCAGGCCGCCAACCACCACGGCACCCGCCAGCGCCGCCATACAGACCGACAACTTGGACAGTTTCTTCATGCTTGTCTCCATCAATGCGGGCCCATGGGCCGCGAAGTTATTCGAATGGGTGGTCTGCAGGCTGCGTCCGGCAATCAACCCGAAATGAAGAATAACGTGATATTTCACAAAAGTTCTCGGTGCTTACCCGCATGCATAAGGAATCCGATGGCGATAGAAACTAGCCTCGTTTCCTCTATACAAGCGCTGTATGCCGCTGTGCTGCAGCTTACATATCAGGGTATGCTTGGCAGTTGAACGCATGCGGTACCGCATGCCATTGCAATCGCAGAAAGAACACTATGGCTTCGTCCCCCGGCTACCGTTCCGCACTGACGGCCGTTGCTGCGCCGCTGTCGGACGCACCGCGCCGCCGCAGCCAGGTCAACCTGTCCGACCAGGCCTATGAGCAGATCGAAAGCCTGCTAGTCAGCTGCGAGCTCAAACCCGGGCGCTTTCTGGCCACCCACGAGCTGCAGACCCTGGTGGGCCTGGGTCGTACGCCGGTGCACCAGGCCGTCAGCCGGCTGGCGGCTGACACCCTGGTCATCGTATCGCCGCGCCACGGCATCCAGATCGCCCCGGTCGACCTGACCCGCGAGCGCGTGCTACTGCAGCTGCGCCGCGACATGGAGCGCTTTGTGATCCGCCTGGCCACAGAACGATCCGGCGCATCGCAGCGCAACCAGATGCTGCACCTGCGCCGCCAGTTGATCGAGCATGGCGCCGACATGACGATCGCGCAATTCAACCTGGTGGACCGGCGCATCGACCAGCTGTTCCTGGCCGCCGCCAACGAGCCGTTTGTGGAAAGCACACTGCGCCCGCTGCACACCATCTTCCGGCGCATAGGCTGGATCTACCACATGCAGACGCCCCAGCACACCAACCTGCAAAGCACGGTAGACGGCCATATCGCCGTGATCGACGCGGTGGCCAACGGCCATGTGGACGCCGCCATTACCGCCTCGGACGGGCTGATGGACTTCGTGGAAAGCATGTTCACCGTGCTGGAGCGCGAAGTGGCTCCTTCCCTGCTGGACTGCAGCCTGGACGCCATGGACGACACCTTTGCGCCGATTGCCAGTGTTGAAAACTCGCTATAGCCAACTCCCCCACGCGCAGGGCTCAGGCCGGGATGTACCGCTCCCAGCCGGACGGAACTGGGGCAACAACTTGAGGCTTGTCGAGTAGGCTGGCTTGAGGCGTGGCTAATTGCCGAAATAGGCGAGATACCTTTCCGCCAGCCACCCCACAACAGACAGGCCCACACCCAGCATAGAGGCCGCCAGCGTCCAACGGTTTTGGCGCGAAGGCCGGAAGCGGCGCGAAACCAGCCGCGCCCAGCCATCCACAAAATAGTAGGCAGGGTCGAGAGCCGCCACCAACAGCACCACGGCCAAACCAGCGCTCTGTAAAGCACCCCATCCATCCAGGTCGTGCGCCAGCTTGAGCGTATAGACGATTGCCACCAGCCCGCAGGCCAGCAACAAGGCGCTACCGAGCAGCTCAGCAATCGAAAAAGGGGAGCGATCTTGCATACGGGATGCCCAGGCTGGGCAGAACGGATAAAGCGGCAGTGTGGCGGTAAACGTCGGCAGCAGACCCGCATCACTTCATACAACTTCAAACTTATTCACACCAGAGACAAAGACGGTACCATAGCCAGCGAAATATTTCGTAACACATGCCCGTAGCCACAGGCATGCCACCCCGCCCCGCTGTGCAGAGTTCAATGTGACCCCTCGCAAGAAAACCCTTTACGAGTTCCTGAAAATACCCGCCACGGCCTCGGATGCCGACATCCAGGCGGCCTACGAGCGCACCAGCGCCCAGCTGCAAGCGCACAAGGACCGCATCAGTCCGGATGACTTTGACTTCAAGCTCAAGGTGCTGAACGTCGCCTTCAAAACCCTGTCCTCCCCCAGCGAGCGCGCGGCTTACGACGCCAGAATAGCGCCCCCCCTACCCGAGCCCGCCCTGCCGGCCGCGGCCCCGCTGGCTCTGGCGCCGCTGCCCGCCGATGCCGAAGCCATGGCCTTGCGCGCCGAAGCCATGGCGCTACGGGCCGATGCGATGACCATGCGGGCCGATGCCATGGCCATGCGCTCCGGGACCACCGCGTCCTACCCGGCCTTCCGGGAAAGCAGCAGCTTCTCGGCCCACCTGGCAGCATCAACGACCCACCGGTCCAGCTCCACGCCGCGCAAACTGGCGATGGTGGTGGGCACCCTGGTGGCGCTGCTGGCCATCGCCCAGGTCTTCACCATGGTAGTCAACAGCCGCCGGGCCGAAATGGCCGAAGCCGCCGCTGCAGCCGCCGCCGCCAATGCCCAGGCCAATGACAAAGTGCTGCTGCAGGAGTACTACCAGACGCACGGCGTACGCCCCGCGAACCGGGCCGAGCTGGAATTGCTGCAGGCCGAGGACCGCCGCAAGGAAACCGACAAGCGCCAAGCCGAACGCGACAAAAGCCGGGCAGAGCAGGACGCCAAACGCTTTGAAGAAGAATCGCGCCTGCGTGGCGCCCAGGTCTCGGCCGAGCTGCGCATGGCCGAGCTGCAAGCCAAGGAGCAGGCGCGCCGCGAAGACGAGCGCGCGGCCTGGCAAAAGAAGGAAGGCCAGCGCATCAAAGACCAGATTGAGCGCAACCGCATCGAGCGGCAAAAGGCCGAGTGGAATAGTGTGCTGCACCGCTAAACCCCGGCGCGCGCTGCTGCTGGCAGCCTGCGCGGCCACGCTGCTGGCCCTGTCCGGCTGCAGTCGGCTCGCCCAGATCGACGCCAAGGTCTTCGTCGGCAAATGGCATTCCTCCCGCCTGACCACGCCCCTGTATCTGTATGCCAACGGCGAATGGGAAATCCGGCAGGACGACGGCGCGGTACTGCAATACGGCGTGTGGGAATACAAGGACCAGCGCCTGTTGTGGAGCTACAAGCTGGGCAAGCAGTTTGGCCATGACGCGACTACCGTGCTGGCCGCCAGCCCGCAGGAAATCCGCATGCAGGAAAGCGACAACAGCACCACCATCTTCACCAAGCTCGGCCCGGTGACACACTAGCCCATTCACCCGCATACACGCCCTATGGCCGAGCAACCCGCGAACTACTACGACATCCTGGAAGTCAGCCCCCGCGCCAGCGCGGAAGTGCTGCGCGCCGCCTACAAAAGCCTGATGCAGCGCCACCACCCGGACAAGCACGGGACCGACAGCCGCATGGCCCAGCGCGCCAGCCTGATCGCCCAGGCCTATGGCGTGCTGTCGGACAGTGCCCAGCGGGCCGCATACGACGCACAGTTGGCCCGGCAACAGGCGCCCAGACCGCCGCTGCCGGCCGCCTATGCGCCCAGCTACACCCGCCGCGTCGCCGCGCCCGCGTCAAAGTCGAACTGGTATCTGTGGCTGTTGGCCACGGTGATCGTCGCGTGTGGTGTTGCGATGTGGGCGCTGTCCGGCAAAAAGCCGCCCGCCAGGCCGGATGCCGGCACCGCCCAGCCGGCAGCCAGCCAACCGCTGGCACAAAAGCCGGATGCAGCCAGCCAGCCCCACGTCGACAACAGCAAGGCCAGCGACAGCAAAGCCGCCAGCTCCCTGCAAATCGCCCTGCTGGGCTCGGACTTACGGGTAGTCCTTGCAAACTCCGAGCCACTGCCCGAGAACGTGGAAGCCAGCCGGCATATCCTGACCATCCCGGCACTCACGGTGGACATAGGCCCGGCGGATGCCGAAAAGTTTGCCAGCGCACTCACCCAGCACAAGGAAACCGTGCTGGCCAAGCTGGCCGACAGGCTGGCCTACGCCAGCTACCCCGAGCTGAAAATTGACGGCGACAAATACCTGGTCCGCTTCATCCTTGAGGCGCTGCGCGAGATCACTGGCACCCAGGGGCTGGACGACAAGACCACGCCCAGCGCCGCCAGCACCCCGGCCAACACCGACGCACCGCGCTACGGCATCGTCGCCGTCACGCTGCCGGCGTCTTTCGGACTGCGTTAGCCGCAATGGATTTAGGCCGTCAGCGCAGATAGCACCTGCGCCAACAGCTCTTTATTCCATAGCAAACACTCAGGGCAGCGAAGCCAGCAGCGCCGCATTGCCGCCAGCTGCCGTGGTGTTCACCGTCAGCGTCTGTTCGGCACAGAAGCGGTACAGGTAATGCGGGCCGCCGGCTTTGGGGCCGGTGCCGCTCAGGCCTTCACCGCCGAAGGGCTGCACACCCACCACCGCGCCGATGATGTTGCGGTTGATGTAGACATTGCCGATGTGGGCCGCGGCAGCCAGCGCGTGGGCGCGGCTGTCGATGCGGGTCTGTATGCCCAGGGTCAGGCCGTAGCCGAGTGCATTGATCTGCTCGATCACCGCCTGCGGATCGCCCGACCAGCGCACGATGTGCAGCACCGGGCCAAAGATTTCCTGCGCCACGTCGCTCACCTGCTTCAGTTCAAAAGCCTGTGGTGCTATCAAGTTGCTAGCTGCCTGTGCAGGTACCACCTGCGGCAGAAGCACTTTGGCTGTGGAGTTCAGACGCTGGATGTGCTTCTGAATTCCGTCGAATGCTTCCTTGTCGATCACCGGGCCCACGTCAGTCGCCCACTCCGCCGTGTTACCCAGCACCAGTTCCTTGGCAGCGCCCTGGACCATCTCGATGACGTGGTCGGCAATGGCATCGTGCACGCACAGCAGGCGCAACGCCGAGCAGCGCTGGCCGGCGCTGCGGAAGGCGCTTTGCACCACGGCATCGACCACCTGTTCGGGCAGCGCGGTGCTGTCGACCAGCATGGCGTTGATGCCGCCGGTTTCAGCGATCAGCGGCACGATGGGGCCGTCTTTGGCGGCCAGCGCGCGGTTGATGATGCGCGCCACCGGGGTCGAGCCGGTAAACACCACACCGGCGATACCGGGCAGCGCCACCAGCGCCGCACCCACGGTTTCACCCGCGCCGTGCAGCAGCTGCACCGCGGCTTCAGGCACCCCCACCGAGTGCAGGAGGCGCACGGCTTCTAGCGCGACGAACGGGGTTTGCTCGGCCGGCTTGGCCAGCACGGTGTTGCCGGTGGCCAGCGCTGCCGCGACCTGGCCCATGAAGATGGCCAGCGGGAAGTTCCAGGGGCTGATGCAGACCCAGACGCCGCGCGCGCTCAGGCGCAGCTCGTTGGTTTCGCCGGTCGGGCCGGGCAAGGCCACGGGCGCCATGATGCGCTCGGCCTCGTCGGCGTAGAAGCGCAAGAAGTCCACCGCTTCACGGACTTCGGACACGGCGTCGCCCCAGGTCTTGAAGGCTTCTTTCACCAGGATGGCGCAGAAGCGTGGCATCTGGTGTTCCAGCGCATCGGCGCTTTGGCGCAGCAGCGCGGCGCGCTCGGCGACCGGGGCTTTGCTCCAGATTTTGTAGCTACTTGCGCTGGTGGCATATGCGCTACCGGCCTGTTTGGCATCAAACTCTGGCACCGAGGGAACGGTCAGGTTGTCGAAGGCGGTTTGCAGCGCGGCGCGCTGGGTGGCGACTTCCAGGTCCAGGCCGGCGCTGTTTTTACGGCCGGCACCGAACAGCTTGGGCGGCAGCACGAAGGCCGACTCCGGCTCCAGGCGCAGGGGCGACACCAGGATTTCCTCCATGCCCACCGACTCGTCGGCCAGCTGGTGCACGAAGGAGGAATTCGCGCCGTTCTCCAGCAGGCGGCGCACCAGGTAGGCTAGCAGGTCGCGGTGCTTGCCCACCGGGGCGTAGACGCGGCAGCCGATCAGCGGGTTCTTCAACACCTCGCGGTACACGCCCTCGCCCATGCCGTGCAGGCGCTGCAGCTCGAACGGATTGCCGCTCTTGGCCGCCAGGCTCAGGATGGCGGCGATGGTGGCGGCATTGTGGGTGGCGAACTGCGGGTAGATGGCGTCGGGCGCGTCCAGCAGCGCCTTGGCGCAGGCCAGGTAGGACACATCGGTGTGGTGCTTGTGGGTGAACACCGGGTAGTGCGGCAGACCCAGCTCTTGGGCGCGCTTGATTTCCGAGTCCCAGTACGCGCCTTTGACCAAGCGGCACATCAGGCGCAGCTTGTATTTGCGGCCTATGCTGGCGATGTGTTCGATGAGCTCCAGCGCCCGGGTCTGGTAGGCCTGCATGGCCAGGCCGAAGCCGCGCCACTGCGGCTGGTGCTGGGCCACCAGGGCAGCCAGGGCTTCGAACACGTCCAGCGACAGCTCCAGGCGGTCGACCTCTTCGGCGTCTATGGTCAGGTTGATGTTGGCGCGGGCGGCCTGCTCGCACAGGCTCCAGACGCGCGGCACCAGCTCGGCCAGCACACGCTCGCGCTGGGTCCATTCGTAGCGCGGGTGCAAGGCGCTGAGCTTGATGGAAATACCGTCATTTTTCTCAGTAGCGCCCGTCTTGTCTGCGCGAGCAGCTATGGCTTCGATAGCATTCTTGTAGCTTTGCAGGTAGTTCAGCGCGTCGGCATCGGTGCGTGCGCCCTCGCCCAGCATGTCGTAGCTATAGGTCAGCTGGGCCTGCTTTTTGCGCGCGGCATCGGCCTCGTCCATGGCGTCGCCAATGGTTTGACCCAGTACGAACTGGCGGCCCAGCAGCTGGACGGCGCGCACGGTGGCGGCGACGACGGTCTTGGCACCGAGCTTGGTGAGCAGGCCTTGCGGGGCCTCGGCATCGGGCAGGAATTTCTTCGACAAGGCGATGGCGCTGCTGGACAGCTTGGCCAAGGTGGAGCGGCCCAGTACCTGGGCGGCGCCGGTTTCGTCCATGCCGTCAAAGTCGGCACGGCCCAACTGGTCGGCGGTCAGGGCGATGGCGGTTTCGGCATCGGGCACGCGCAGCAGGGCTTCGGCCAGGCGCATCAGGGCCAGGCCCTCGGCGCTGGAGATCGGGTATTCGCGCAGCAGGCTTTCCATGGCCCAGAACGGCGGCGGGTTGTCGCGCACCGCCTGCACCCAGGGGCGCGCGGGGGCGGAGGCTATGGCCCAGTCCAGCGCACCCGACAGGGCGGCAAGGCGGTGGGCGACGACTTCGGCCTCGGGCCGGTAGGGGGTGGGCAAACGCATGGTGAACTCCGGTGGAATTGAGGAACAACAAATTGCAACATCCGCTAGTTTGCCGCGCACTCACCAGATAATTTCACCAAATTTTTAAGACAAACTAGTTTAAAAAACTATGCCAATGCTATTGAGCGATTCCGGGAAAGGCATTGCGCAGACCCGAGATGAGCATCTCCACCGCCATCGCCGCCAGCAGCAGGCCCATCAGCCGCTCCAGCGCGATCAGGCCAGATTTGCCCAGGCGCCGCGCCAGTGCGCTGGCCGAGAGCAACACCAGCCAGACAACCACCATGCTGAGCGCAATGGCGGCGGCCCAGGTCCAGGCACGCTCAGGCTGACGCGAGGCCAGCAGCAACACGGTGGCCAGCGAGGACGGGCCGGCAATCATCGGAATGGCCAGAGGCACCAGCACCGGCTCGCCCTCATCCTCAGGGCCGGAAAAACTCACGCCCATGCTGGGGAAGGCCATGCCCATGGCGATCAAGAACAGGATCACGCCGCCGGCAATTTCCAGCGAGGCGTCGGTGAGGTGCATGACATGCAGCAGCCGGTCGCCACCCCACATGAAGACCAGCAGAATCACCAGCGCGAAAAAGCATTCGCGGCTGACGATGGCAAAGCGCCGTTCGCGCGGCGTATTGCGCAGCAGGCTGAGCACGATGGGCACGTTGCCCAAAGGGTCGAGCACAATCAGCAAGACCATCAAGGCCGAGTAGAAATCGTGCTGCATGGCGGCTAGCCGTTGCTGGGCGACACCTGGCGCATCAACGTGCTCTTGCCGAACAGGCTTTCCACCAGATCCACGGCCAATTCAGCCGTCTGGTTGCGCACATCCAGCGCCGGGTTGAGCTCGACGATATCCAGCGAGGCCAGAAGGCCAGTATCGGCAATCATCTCCATGCACAGCTGGGCTTCGCGGTAGTTGGGACCGCCACGCACGGTGGTGCCTACACCGGGGGCGATGTCGGGGTCGAGAAAATCCACGTCCAGGCTGATGTGCAGATGGGTGTTTTCGTCCAGACCGTCCAGCGCCATTTCCATGGTGTGGCGTATGCCCATCTCGTCGATGAAGCGCATGTCGAAGACTTCGATGCCCACGTCATGCACAAAGCGTTTTTCGCCCAGGTCCACGCTGCGGATGCCGATCTCCACAATCTCTGCCGGGCTGATGGCTGGCACATGGCCACCGATTTCAATCAGTGCCTTTGGGCCATGGCCACACAGACAGGCGACCGGCATGCCGTGGATGTTGCCGCTGGGCGTGAGGGCTGCCGTGTTGAAATCCGCATGTGCATCCAGCCACAGCACGCGCAACTTCTTGCCGGTTTCACGGCAGTGGCGCGCCACCGCGCTGATGGAGCCTATGCCTAAACAATGGTCGCCACCGAGCATGATGGGCAGGCGACCCGATTGCAGCTCGAAATGCACAACCTTGTGCACGAGCTCGTTCCACTGCACCACCTCCGGCAGGTGGCGATAGCCGTCCACCGGGGCTTGCCAGGGGTTGGCGGGGCCGCGGATATTGCCGCAGTCGCGCACGTCCAGACCGGCCTGCTCCAACGCCTGGGCCAGGCCCGCAACGCGCAATGCCTCCGGGCCCATGCGGGCGCCCCGCACGCCAGCACCGATGTCGGTGGGAACGCCAATCAGGCTCACGCCCTTGCTCGAAGATGTCATGCTGCTACTGCTTCCGGTGAGAGTGCTGGTACGGATACCCCGACCTGTGCGGCCGAGGGACGTACCAAACTATACAAATCTTTCGGGTCATCCAGGCCTGGAATCAGGGCCAAGCGCTGGCCCAGACCCAGCTCCTGTGCAGTGTCGCGCATAAAGCGCAGCGCGGAGTAATCCTCCAGAGCAAAACCCACCGAATCGAACACCGTGATCTGCGCATCGCTGCTACGGCCCACGGCCTTGCCGCTAAGCACCTGCCACATTTCGGTCACGGCAAAGTCGGCCGGCAGCTGCTGCAAATCGCCTTCGATGCGGGTCTGCGGTTCGTATTCCACGAACACGCTGGCGGCACGCAGCACGTCGGGGTGCAGCTCGGTCTTGCCGGGGCAGTCGCCACCTACGCCGTTGATGTGCATGCCGGGCTCCAGCATCTCGGGGGTGAGGATGGTGGCATTGGTTTTGTCGGCAGTCACGGTGGTCACGATGTCGGCACCGCGCACGGCCTCTAAGGTGCTGACGCAAACCACGACCTTCAAGGCGGTAGAGCGCAGGTTGTCCACCAGCTTGGCTGTCGCCAGCGGATCGGTATCGAACAAGCGCACCTCTTCGATTCCCATCAGGTAGTGGAAAGCCAGGGCCTGGAATTCGCTTTGCGCACCATTGCCAATCAGCGCCATGCTGCGGCTGTTAGGGCGGGCCAGGGCACGGGCGGCGACGACGGAGGTCGCTGCGGTGCGGATGGCCGTGGTCAGGGTCAGCTCACTCAGCAGTTCGGGCACGCCGGTGGCTACGCTGGCCAGCATGCCAAACGCCATCACCGTGGGTAGGCCATGCAGCGCATTGTTCTTGGGGTGTCCGTTGACGTATTTAAAGGCGTAGCTTTGGTCGTCGGCAATCGGCATCAGCTCAATCACGCCATCGGCGGAATGGCTGGCCACGCGGGCGCACTTGTCAAAAGCTTGCCAGCGCAAAAAATCAGCCTGAATAGTGTCGGCCATGCCCCGCAAGCAGGCAGATAGCCCCTTGCGTTGGACGATGCTAGCCACGTCTTGGGCGCTAAGGAATTGGGTGGGTACAAGTGCGATGTTGTGCATGGTGCAGGTCTTTCTAGGAATGCACGCAGTGTCGCAACAGAGGCTGTCAATGTACATCGCTAACATTGCCATCTTTTAGATAAAAAACTATCGTTTTGATATAAATTTCTATCAAAATGACAATTCAGAATAAAAAAAAGCCACCCGGCAAACCGGGTGGCTTTTTTGCATTGCTAAATCCAAACCGGCTTACGCCGGCAGGGAATTAGAACGAGTGGCGAACGCCAACGGCGTAAACGCTGGACTTCAGAGTTTCAGCGCCGTCTTGCTTATCCTTGGAGTAGTTCAAAGCGGTGTAGATAGAGGTGCGCTTGGACAGGCTGTAGGAAGCGCCGATAGCGAAACCGTTGCCGGTCACGTCGTTGATGCCAGCCAATTCGCTCTTGGAGTGAGCGTAACCAGCGGACACAACCAGAGCTGCGCCGACAGGAACGTCAGCACCGATTTGGTACACGCGTTGCTTGTCGTAGCTGATGCTGTTGTAGCCAGAACCGTTCGTCACGGTGTTCTTCACATCACGGAAGCTAGCCAGAATCTTGGCAACGCCCAGGTCGTACGTAGCGTTCAGGAAGGTATCCTTGTTGTTCTTGCCAGTAGCAATAAAGGTCTTCTTGTCTTGCTGGTGAGCGAGGCCAATGTACAGAGGACCTGCAGCGTACTGAACGTTCACAGCAGCAACGCCTTCAGCGCTTTGCGTGGCGGTTTTGTTTTCGCCCAGAGCGTAGCTAACTGCACCAGAGAAACCGGAGAAGCTAGGCGTCAGGTACTTGATTTGGTTGTTCGGGTTGGAGTTGTAGCCAGACTCGATGTACACGGAAGGCGAGAACGCGGAGTCGAACACTGCGTGTGCGGCACCGTTGATGTCATCACGTGCGGTGTAGTCGTTACCCAGGCGGACTTCACCGAAACCACCGGAGAAACCAACCCACGATTGACGGTTGAACAAGGCACCAGCAGCGGCACCGGTGCTAGCGTCAAAACCGTTTTCCAGAACGAAGTTGGCCTTCAAACCACCGCCCAGATCTTCGGAACCCTTCAGGCCCCAACGGCTGGTGGAAACGCCACCGCTAGACAGCGAAGCTTGACGAACAGCAGCGCTGGTACCAGCATTGATTTCGTCTTTTTGGGATTGCAGGTTCACGTCAACGATACCGTACAAGGTAACCGAGGACTGGGCCATTGCAGCGCCAGTAGAAGCCAAAACGGCCAAAGCAATCAAACTCTTTTTCATGGGATTTTCCTAACGGGTTGAAAAATTGGTGTTCGAAGTTTGCCCCCAAAACGCCTAGCAACCCGCAATAACCCTGCAATTTCTTCAGGACCTGTTGTTATTGAGATACAACTTCACCGGCCTTTCACACACCAAACGTGAGCAAGTATTTTTTTTGAATCCAATTGTTAATTTTGTGTGTAGTTGCCCAGAAAAACGTTTGTCTTGCGCATGGATTGGTCAATCTGCAACGCTCGCTACCGCCAATTTCCATGCGCAATGTTAAAGAAGGCCCTCTCGGGTTCAAGAGGACCTTCATACCGCTAGGTCCGGCTTAGAAAGAGTGATTCAGGCCGATGGTGTAGATGTCGGTCTTGACCTTTTCCCCGACAGCTGGCTTGCTTTGTGCCCACATTGCTCCGGTGTACACAAAGGTACGCTTGGACAGGCTGTACTTCGCGCCCAGACCCAGACCGTCACGTTTCGTGCCACTCACGCCATTCGTGTCCTTGTCCTTCGAATAAGCATAGCCGGTCGACAGAACCAAAGCTGGGCCCACAGGAACATCCACACCGAACTGGAATTGGTTGGACTTCAAATCCAAATCGGTCGTGTTTTGGTTGTAGCTACCTTCGAGCTTCACGACGCCAAGATCATAGGAAGCGTTAAACAGCACGTCTTTATACGAAGCTGCACCAGTAGCGCCAGCAGCATTGTGTGCCTTGCTGTCCTCTTGGTAGGCCAAGCTCAGATAAAGAGGGCCGCCGGTGTACTGCACATTCACAGCAGCAACGCCCTTAGCGCTGGTCGTAGCCGTCTTGTTTTCACCCAATGCATAGCTGGCAGCAACAGTCACGCCACCAAAGCTAGGGGAGCTGTACTTGATCATGTTGCCTGGCTTGCCGTTGTAGGCAGCACCGTTCTGCCACACGGTGTAAGCAGGAGCCAACAGACCGTCCCACAGCGGATCGCTGTTGATAGCGGTGTCATCGTACGCCGTACCGGTATTGCCGAAATCGAACTCACCAAAAGAACCCGCCAGACCGACATACGACTGACGGTTAAAAATAGAGCCAGCCTTACCAGTACCGGTGTCCACGTTAAAGCCGCTTTCCAGATTGAAGACAGCCTTCAGGCCGCCGCCCAAATCTTCAGCGCCTTTGAGCCCCCAACGGCTGCCGTTAATGCCGCCGCTCTCCAGCAAGGTTTTACGCAAGTCGTTTGCCTTTGCAGACTGCAAATTCACATCAATAATGCCGTACAACGTGACCGAGGACTGGGCCATTGCAGCGCCAGTCGAAGCCAGAACGGCCAAGGCAATCAGACTCTTCTTCATGGAAAATTCCTAATAGATGAAATGGTAAAAATTTGCAATCAAAGTGGGCAGCGCACACGCCGTGAAATCACAGTCGAATCCGCTGTCATACGTTGTTGTTATTTGCGTGCTGCTTAACCACAGTTACGTGAATAACACCTTCATTACGCAAGTCCCATGCCACAAATCGGCACCGCGTTAACCCTAAAGCCAGGCGCGCTTGGCGATTTTTGGCTAGTTGGTGTCCATTCGCAGCAAAATGACACCATGGACGCAACCGACCAACAGCTCATTTCCCTGCTACGCAAAGACGCCCGCACCACAGTGGCAACCCTTGCGCACAAGCTTGGCGTGTCGCGTGGCACGGTCACGAACCGCATTGCCAAACTGGAAGATGCCGGTGTCATCGTTGGCTACACCATACGGCTGCGACCCGACGCGCAACCCAACGAAATCCGCGCCTGGATGGGGATTGCCGTAGCCGGCAACGCAACACGCGCAGTGATTGACAGCCTGCTGGGTGAACCCGGCGTGGCGGCACTGCACGACACCAACGGCCGTTGGGATCTGCTGGCTGAGCTGCGTGCCGCCCACCTCTCCGAGCTATCGCAGGTACTGGAGCGTATCCGCTTGGTGCGCGGCATCAGCGCCACGGAAACCAGTATTCACCTTGAAACCTACCGCTTGTCGTGACCAGCACCCTTCTTGACCTAGACCGCATCGACCTGAAAATCCTGGACTTTCTGCAGGAAGACGGGCGCATATCCAATCTCAAGCTGGCCGAAAAAGTCAGCTTATCGCCCACCGCAGTACTGGCGCGCGTGCAACGCCTGACGAAGGAAGGCTATATCCTGGGCTACGAGGCACGGCTCAACCCGCTGCAGTTGGGGGCGTCCATGATGGTCTTCGTCGAGGTTCTACTGGACCGCACCACACCGAACGTCTTCGAAGCCTTCAAAGCAGCGGTGCAAGTGCGTCCCGAAATCATGGAGTGCCATATGGTCGCGGGCGGCTTTGACTACCTTCTCAAAACCCGCATGGCAGATATGCTGGCCTACCGCGAGTTCGCAGGCACCGTGTTGTGGCAGCTGCCCGGGATTCGCGAGACCCGCACCTACGCCGTCATGGAAGAAGTAAAGAACTCAACCCGTCTGCGCCTGAGCTGAGCCAGCATCCTTCAAGCGGCCTAGGAACCTGTCGGACTTGGAAAGCGTCGGCTGCAAACCGACCGCAGCGGTCCATTTTTCACCGTCTTTTTGCCCCATAGCGGAGCTATGGGCCTGCAAATCCGGCAAAAACTATCCTCGCTGGGGCCGATTTTCGCTTTCGACGTTCCAAGCCCGACAGGCTCCTAGCTACGTCCACCAAAAATCGCTGTCCCTATACGCACCATGCTGCTGCCCGCCAGCACGGCGGCCTCCAGATCGGCACTCATACCCATGGACAAAGTATCAAAGCGGTCCGCACTAGGCAATGCGGCAGCAACGATGGTATCGAACAGAACCCGGGTCTGCTGGTGCACCACCAGTTGCTGCGCAAACACAGGCAAGGGCTCCGGAATCGACATGATGCCGCGCAGACACAGGCGGGGTAAAGCGGCAACCTGGGTGGCCAACGCCAAGACTTGCCCGGGCTCCACGCCCGACTTGGTAGGCCCGCCATCGACATTCACCTGCAAGCAGATATTCAAGGGCGGTAAATGGGTCGGACGTTGGTCGCTGAGCCGCTGCGCGATCTTCAAACGGTCCACGGTATGCACCCAGTCGAAGTTCTCTGCAACCAGCCGGCTCTTATTGCTCTGGATCGGACCTATGCAATGCCACTCCAGCGGCAGGTCGCGCAGGGCGTCCATCTTGTCCACCGCCTCCTGGATGTAATTCTCGCCAAAACAAGTCTGGCCCGCAGCGTAGGCCTCACGCACTGCGGACGCACCCCATGTCTTGGATACGGCCAGCAAAGTCACCGCATCGGTCGAGCGTTGCGCCTGCGCACAGGCGACAGAAATCCTTTCTAGGACCTGCTGGAGATTGTGGCTAATGGTCGTCATAATCAAAGCCCACAGCGTACCAAAACATCGAGGGATCCGTGGACATCACCCAACTGCTTGCGTTCAGCGTAAAAAACAAGGCCTCCGACTTGCACCTGTCCGCGGGTTTGCCGCCCATGATCCGGGTGCACGGGGATGTTCGGCGCATCAATGTGGAGCCACTGGACCACAAGACCGTCCACGCCATGGTGTATGACATCATGAGCGACAGCCAGCGCAAGCACTACGAAGAGTTTCTGGAGGTGGACTTCTCTTTCGAAATTGAAGGCTTGGCGCGCTTCCGCGTGAATGCCTTTAACCACGCCCGAGGCGCCGGCGCCGTGCTGCGGACCATCCCGTCCAAGATTTTGACCCTGGAGCAATTGAACGCCCCCAAGATCTTTGCCGACCTAGCGCTCAAGCCCCGGGGCATGGTGCTGGTCACAGGCCCCACAGGTTCGGGTAAATCCACCACACTGGCGGCCATGGTCAACCACCTGAACGAAACCGAGTACGGCCACGTACTTACCGTGGAAGACCCGATCGAATTCGTCCACGAATCCAAAAAATGCCTGGTCAACCAGCGTGAAGTAGGCCCGCACACCCTGAGCTTTGCCAACGCCCTTCGGTCCGCGCTGCGTGAAGATCCGGACGCCATCCTGGTGGGGGAAATGCGCGACCTGGAAACCATCCGCCTGGCAATGACGGCGGCCGAAACAGGCCACCTGGTTTTTGGCACGCTACATACCTCCAGTGCAGCCAAGACCATAGACCGGATCATTGACGTGTTTCCGGCCGAAGAGAAGGAAATGATCCGAGCCATGCTGTCCGAATCATTGCAGGCGGTCATTTCCCAGACGCTGTGCAAAACCAAGGACGGCCAGGGTCGCGTGGCAGCACATGAAATCATGCTGGGCACCAGTGCCATCCGCAACCTGATCCGTGAAGCCAAGGTGGCACAGATGTACTCCACCATCCAGACCGGCAACGGAGTCGGCATGCAGACACTGGACCAGAATCTGACCGACCTGGTGCGCCGCAATATCATCAGCCCGGCCGAGGCCCGCGGCAAAGCGAAAATACCGGAAAACTTCCCCGGCTGAACACTGACCATTGGAGCGCCCCATGAAGGGTATTCTCGAGTTTCTACTCAATAAAAAAGAACCGGAGCCAGGTGCCACCACTCCCGACTCGGTGCTGTTCACCACGGCATTCAACGGCCAGGATGTGGACCCGTCCATGCTGGTGCCCTGGGATGCACGCGCGGTGGAAGTTGGCGCCAAGCGCCTGGCCTCGTCCAGCAGCGTCAAGCTGCTGCAAAGCTTATGGGCCAAAGACAAGAATATGGAGCACCTGGAAGCCGCCTCCATTGAGCGCATGGAGCGCTTTTGCCAGTTTGCCCTGGTACCGGGTGGACGCGACGTCATCCGCCAGGGCGAATACGGCAACTTCATGGTCGTCTTGCTCAAAGGCACCATCGCTATCGACCGGCTGCAACCCTGGGGTGAGCATCTGCGCCTGGCAGAAGCCAAGCCGGGTGACATCCTGGGTGAAATGTCGCTTCTGGACAGCGGCATGCGGTTTTCTGCCTGCACCACCCTGGACGACTGCGAGATCGCCGTGCTCAGCGCCGAGTCCATGGACGACATGATGAACACCGATCCGCGCCTTGCGGCCAGCCTGATTGCCTTGCTGGCACGCAAACTCTCGCTGCGTCTGCGCGCCATCAGCGCCCGATTCAGCGACCGACCCAACTAAAAAGGCAACACAATGGAACGTGACCAGGCCAGCAAGTTCATCAACGACCTTCTGAAATTGATGGTCAGTCGCAACGGCAGCGACCTATTCTTGACCGCTGAATTCCCGCCCGGCATCAAGGTGGATGGCAGCGTCACCAAGGTTTCGCCCCAGCCACTGACATCAGCTCACACCTTGGCGCTGGCCCGCGCCATCATGAGCGACAAGCAAGCGGCGGAGTTTGAACGCACCAAGGAATGCAACTTTGCCATTTCCCCGGCCGGCATTGGCCGCTTCCGGGTAAATGCCTTCATGCAGCAAGGCAAGGTCGGTCTGGTGATACGCGTCATTCCCAACTCCGTGCCCACCATCGATAGCATGGGCCTGCCGCCCGTACTGAAAGACGTGGTCATGACCAAGCGTGGCCTGTGCATCCTGGTCGGCGCCACCGGCTGCGGCAAGACCACCACCCTGGCTGCCATGGTGGACTGGCGCAATGACCAATCCTTCGGCCACATCATCACCATCGAAGACCCGGTGGAATTTGTGCACGCCCACAAGAACTGTGTAGTGACCCACCGCGAGATCGGACTGGACACCGACAATTGGGACATCGCACTGAAGAACACCCTGCGCCAGGCGCCCGATGTGATCATGATGGGCGAAATACGCGACCGCACCACCATGGAACACGCCATCGCGTTCTCGGAAACCGGCCACCTGTGCCTGGCCACGCTGCACGCCAACAACTCCAACCAGGCACTGGAGCGGATACTCAACTTCTTCCCCGAAGACCGCCGCCCCCAGTTGCTGATGGACTTGTCGCTGAACCTGCGCGCCATCGTGTCGCAACGCCTCATACCACGCCAAGACAACAAGGGCCGCACCGCCGCGGTCGAAATCTTGCTGAATACGCCGCTGATCTCGGACCTGGTGTTCAAGGGCGAAGTCTCGGAAATCAAGGAGGTGATGAAGAAAAGCCGCAACCTCGGCATGCAGACCTTTGACCAGTCCTTGTTCGATGCTTACGAGGGCCAGCTCATCAGCTACGAAGATGCCTTGCGCAACGCCGACTCACTCAACGACCTGCGTCTGCAGATCAAGCTCAACAGCCAGCGCGCCAAGACCCAGGACCTGGCGGCGGGCACGGAGCATTTCGCTATCGTTTGACCCACCCCCAGGCTACACACTTCGTGTTTCCGCCAACCCCCTTGCAGGGGGCGAACCCTACGGCCCGGCGCAGCCGGTTCCGTGGGTTCTCTGGAAAAGAAGTTCGGCACGACCTCTAGCCTCGATATCAAAAATTCCCTAACTTCTTTGCGTGAACCTTTCCATGTCCAGCACCAACCCGAAAACCTACGATTCCGTCCCGTCCAAAAAAGTTGCCTTCATTGGCCTGGGCGTGATGGGCTACCCCATGGCAGGGCATCTGGCGTTGGCTGGGCACGCGGTCACGGTGTACAACCGCACCACTACAAAATCCATAGCATGGTGCGCAGAGTATTCCAGCACTACGGCCCCGAAACATGCTGAAACCCCACGTTTGGCTGCGCAGGGTGCCGACATCGTTTTTTGCTGCGTGGGCAATGACGACGACCTGCGCTCCGTCACGCTGGGCGCTGACGGTGCATTTGCCGGCATGGAGCCGGGTGCAATTTTTGTGGACCACACCACGGCGTCGGCCGAAGTGGCCCGCGAGTTGGATGTTGCCGCACGCCCCCTGGGCCTGCGCTTCATCGACGCACCCGTATCCGGCGGTCAGGCGGGTGCACAGAATGGCCTGCTGACAGTCATGTGCGGCGGCGACGCACAGGCCTTTGACGCCATCGCCCCCACAGCCATGGCCTTCTCCCGTGCCATCACCCGGGTCGGCGAAAGCGGCGCTGGCCAACTGGCCAAGATGGTCAACCAGATATGCATTGCCGGCCTGGTGCAGGGTCTGAGCGAAGCCGTGGCCTTCGGCCAGCGCGCTGGCCTGGACATGCTGCAGGTGCTGGACGTCATTGGCAAGGGCGCAGCCCAAAGCTGGCAGATGGACAACCGTGGCAAGACCATGGTGGCCGACAAATTCGATTTCGGCTTCGCGGTGGATTGGATGCGCAAGGACCTGGGCTTGGTGCTGGACGAGGCCAAGCGCAACGGCGCACGCCTGCCTGTAACGGCCCTGGTGGACCAGTTCTATGCCGATGTGCAGCTGATGGGCGGCCAGCGCTGGGACACGTCCAGCCTGATCAAGCGCCTCAAGTAATTCCGCTTTGCACCCGCCCATGAAAAAGCCCCTGGCATCCAGATGCCAGGGGCTTTTTCTTATGGCGTCAGAACTCAGGACGCCGGCGTTGCCGTGCTCACGGGGGCAGGCTGGGGAACAGCGTTTTTCAACTCGTCCTCACTCAGCACCTCAAACACACGCACCACCTTTTGCACACCGCTGACGTTGCGGGCCAGCTCGGTGGCTCGGTCGGCTTCGCGTTGTGAAACGCGGCCCATCAAATAGACTACGCCACGCTCGGTCACCACCTTGAACACATTCGACTGCAGATCACGCGCGTCCACCAGCGCGGCCTTGACCTTGCCCGTCACCAGGGTGTCCGACGAGCGCTGCGACAGCGAGGTCGTACCCAGCACCGCTACCTCGTTCACCACCGAACGCACGTTGTCCACCTTCAACACCAGGTCGTCCAGCTTCTGCTTGTCGGCTGCGGTGGGGACTTCACCGGTCAGCAAGACCTGGCGGTTGTAGCTGGTCACATTGATGTGTGCCTGCTCACTCAGCGCCTGGCCAATGCGGTTGTTGGCGCGCAGTTCGATGCCCTCGTCTTCCAGCTGGGCGCCGGAAGTACGGCGGTCCGTGGCCACCATGGCCGAGCCGACAAATGCACCGCCCATCACCAGCGGCACGCACGCCGAAAGGCTCGCACCCAATACCACCGAAGCCACACAAGTCAAATAAAACGGACGCATAGTGTCTTTCACATTCAAAGGGGTTAAAAAGCCTAAAGAGGCGCCTCAAGGTCGCCCAGCAGCTGCGAATCCACGCCGTCGCACAAGCAGTGCAAGACCAGCAAATGGACTTCCTGGATGCGGGCCGTACGGTCATGCGGCACGCAGATGTGCACGTCGGTCTCCCGCAGTGCCGCGCCCATCTTACCGCCGCCCTTACCGGTCAAGGCCACCACGGTCATCTCGCGCTCATGGGCGGCCTCAATGGCTGCCAGCACATTGGCCGAATTACCGCTGGTGGTGATTGCCAGCAGCACATCACCCGGCTGCCCCAGAGCCCGCACCTGCTTGGCGAAGATGACGTCGAAGTTGTAGTCGTTGCCGATGGCAGTGAGGATAGAGCTATCGGTGGTCAACGCAATCGCCCCCAGCTCGGGCCGCTCACGCTCAAAACGGCCCACAAACTCCGCCGCGAAATGCTGCGCATCCGCTGCCGAGCCGCCGTTGCCGCAGGCCAGCACCTTGCCGCCGCTGGTCACGCTGGCCAGCATGGCCTGGATGCCAGCCGCAATGGGCTTGCTCAGGGGTTGCGCAGACTGGTACTTCAGGTCGGCGCTGTCGATGAAATGCTGCTGAATACGTTGTTCAATCATGGTCCGCGATGATACCCCCGCCATATGTCCCTGAGATTTACACTTGACTTTTAACAATTGAAGTTGACATAGCGATCCTTTTAAATCAAGTACTTAAAAGAGATTTCGAGCCATCTGACGCTGATCTTGATCTTGATCTAGGTCTTGTTGACATTAATTGCTTATCTGCTCCAAGCTGACTGGTACCAAGCGACCGAGTTCATGAAGTCATGAAGGGATGCAGACATGCACACCTGCTCAGGAGCTCTCTCTAAACTCTATGGCTGACGGGCCATAGCTGAGCCAAACAATTTCACTCTGCTTAAAACATAAGTCAGCAAAAGGCTGGTAGCTGCCGGTCAAGTCCGATGGCCCGAGCGACTGCTCAGCGCCCAAAGCGAACAGCACACGATTCTGATGGTTCGCTGCGCGGCTGTGTCGAAACACCATTGGCCGTGTGAGAACGATTGCGGCGTGGCTTCACCGAATGCCATGCCTCGCTGTCACTGCAGCGGCATGATACCCGCGCACTCGTTGTTGAGAGCCCGTCCAGATCGTGAGTACATCGAGATGGAAGGCGCCGTGCCCCGTGGCCTCGAATCACAAAGTCTTCGCGTAAAACGGTGTCAGCTTGCCCAGTACAGCTTCTACGTACTTGGGGACCCAGTAGGTTTCGATGTGCGTGGCGCCGTCGATCTTGAACAGTTCCTTGTTCTTAGTACCGGTCGCCTTGGCGAAGGCCTCCTCGGTCATGTACAGGCTGTCGGCCTTGCTGCCGGCAATCATCAGCAGCGGCTGCTCGATCAACTCGATCTGGTCGGTGGCGTCCCAGCGCATCAGGTCGAGCAGGCTGCTCGTCGTGTACTTGAAGGTCGAGCCGGGATGCGCATGCGTGCGCCAGTAGTATTCGTAGCCTTGCCGGTACATCTCGAAGGGTAGCGCGGTGATTTGCTCGTCCGTCATGTCGGCATCGCCGGAGTATAGAAGGCTGCCACCGGCGGCTTCCTGGGCTCGTGCTGCGGACGCCTGCTGCAATCGCTGCTGGATCGTGCCCAGTTGCGAATCGGCGAAGCCATTGCGACGGACACGTCCGGAGTTGAACATACTGAGGGTAGCCACTGACTTGAAGCGCTTGTCAGACTTTGCGGCCGACAGCGAATACCCCCCGCCGCCGCAAATGCCTAAAAGCCCCAGGCGCGCGGCATCGACGCCGGGATAGCGGGTGATGAAGTCCGCTGCGCCGTGGATGTCCTCGATGCGGAACTGCGGCTTGTCCGTGCTGCGTGGCTGACCGCCACTGCCGCCCTGATACGCGGCATCCATCGCAATCGTGATGTAGCCCTGTTCGGCCAGGTGCTGGGCATACAGGCCGGCTGTCTGCTCTTTCACGCCACCATTGGGGTGGGCCACGACGACCGCCGGGTATTGCTTCTTGGGATCGTAGTTCGCGGGCGTGTAGACGTTTGCGACGATGTCCAGACCGCCCAGCTTGTACTTCACGGGGTGGATGTTGACCTCGCCAACTTCGTTCCTGGTGATTGCTCCGCCATAGACGAGAGTGAAGGGATTCTTCGTGTAGTCGGCGGCGACGGCGGGGGTATTGACGGTCATTACAGGAACTCCAAGGGCTGCGATAGAGAGGATACGAGCGGAGGTTCCGAGGAACTCTCGCCTCTTGTCGTTGACAATTTTGGGTTTCATTCAGGCTCCGGTTTTGCTAGGCGGCTGGATCAGTCCAGCTTCTTTTCAGTTAGGAATTTCGACACCAGGTCGGCGATCTGCACGTTGTTCAGGTCGGACATCAGGAAGTGCGTGTTGCCACGAATGCCCGTCTCCGGGAGATGCACCAGGCGGGCATCGCCGCCATGCTTGTTAATGGCGTCCACCCAGAGCCGAGCCATGGCCAGCCGCACACGCCAGTTGTCCTGGCCGCGCTCTATGGTCGGCTCGACGGGGAAGTTGTCGCCGTAGTAAATGACGATGGGAATGCGGGTGAGCTTCTGGAAATCCGACAGCGTCACCGTCTCAGGTGACAGCGTGCCGGCCGCACTCGGCATTGCCGGCGGCAATTCGCCTTGCGGGAAGATGAAGCCGCTGCCCGGCTCAAGCGCGACGATGGCCTTGACCTTCGGGTTCTTGATCGCAGTCAACCAACCCGGACCACCCGCCTGCGAATGGGTAAACAGGATCGCCGGGCCGACCTTGTCGAACAGCGCTGACATGGCATCCGAAATCACGCCGGCGTCATAGGGCCCGGTGTTGGGCGTGACCGAGCGTAAGAACTGGTTCAGCGTCTCAGGCTTGCGGTCAAACTGCACGTTGTCGAAGTAGCCGGGCCATTTTCCGATGCGAAACTGGTCGAAGAACAGCTGGTCGTTGGGCGCCGGCTCGAGTGTTGCCGGGACGGTGCTGTTGCCAGCTCGTCCCCGACGCGGCTGGTCGACCAGGTAGACCGGGAAGCCGCGGCGCAGGAACAGAGTCTGGAAGCCTTCGCGGCCGTCCGAGGTGGTCTCCCAACTGCGCGCCGACTGGAAGGCGCCATGCAGCATGACGATGGGCAAAGCCTTGGGGTTCTGTGGCACCTGATAGAAGGCATACAGGTGGTCGCCGTGAAAGCTTTGGCCCGCAGCCGTCGGCTTGTTGTTGTCATAGCTGCCAGGGGTCTTCAGCACGGTGCCGCCGACAGCGAAGCTCCCTTGGGATTGGATCACCAAGGGGTCAGAGGCGTTGCCGGCGCTGTGGGGCTGAATTGCGCAGCCTGTGATGACGGTTGTCATGGCAACGGCGATGGTCAATAGAGTTCGGTGGGTATCCATGTTTAACCTTTCGATGCGGAGGCCAGGGCCTGCGTGAGGGCTTCGTTCGCGCGGGCAGCGACTTGGGCGTTGACCTCGTCGGCCAGGGTTTGCGTGAGCTGGCGCAACTGCGCGGCGCTTAGGCCCACGCGCAGACTGGCCCGCATATGGGAGCGCAGCTGCGCCTCCGCGCCCGGGGTGGCGGCGAGCGCGCCGACGGTCGCCAGCTCGCGGCTCTGCCAGTCGAGGTTGTCGCGTTCAAAGATCGCCCCGAACAGATGCGCCTGCAGGAACTGGTTGATGGTGGGCGCGAAGTCGAACACGGCACCTTGCACCGGCCCGCCAGAAATCTCGGCCTGGTTCGCCCTTCCCACATTGACCAACTCGTCGCCAGTGGCAACCGTCGGGGTGGGCTCGCGGCCTGGCGCGTCCTGGAGGCCGCGCCGCTTGCGCGCCTCCACGACCTTCATCAGCTCGCCGAGCGCGTTGAGGCATCGCGGAAAACCGGCATAGGCATAGAGCTGCACCAGCACTTCCTTGGCCTCGCTGATCGTCATCCCCGCATCCAGGCCCTGGTTCAAGGCGGCGTTGAGCCGGGGCATGTCGCTGGCCGCCATGAACGCGGCCATCAGCGGAATCGACCGCTGCTTGGCTGACAGGGTTTCAGACAGGGGCCATGCGCGAGCGGCGAGCTCGGGGTGGGCGCCGAGCCCGGTGTTCTCCAAGGCGGTCTGATAGTCCTGGTCGGTGACCTTGTCCTGCCAGGTCACCGAGATGCCGCCTTCCTTCTCCGCGATGGCGACGTGGGTCATCGGCCCGTTGGGGCCGGCGCCATGCCAGTGGCGCACGTTCGCGGGAATGGTGACGACATCACCGGGGCGGATCGCCCGAGCGGGCTGGCCTTGCTGCTGGACCAGTCCGAGCCCGGCCGTGACGATCAGCGTCTGCCCCAAGGGATGGCTGTGCCAGGCAGTCCTGGCGCGTGCCTCGAAGGTCACCGTGGCGCCGCCGGCCTTGCCCGGCGCCATGGCCTGGAAGGGCGAGCTGATGCGAACGCTGCCGGCGAAGGTATCGGCCGATCCCGTGGCGACGTTCTGGGCGGACGCCGAGCGAACCTCGACGATCGGCGCAACCGCAGTGGCGCCTGGGGACTGCGCGCCGGCGGTTGCCGCCACACCGGTCAGGGCGATACAAAGCAATGATTTCACGATAGAGTCTCCAGTTGCTGCGGTGTAGTGCCACGGCGTGGCAGGACGATGAGAAGCCAGGACACCAGCAGGGCGAGGCCCAGCAGCAAGGCCGCAACATCCATGACAGCTGAAATCCGCTGAGCCAGGATCGCGCTGTCCAGCGCACCTGCAGGTGCAGCGCTAGCAAAGACGAACACCAGCAAGCCAAGGCCGAGTGCCCCGCCGAGTTGATGCGCCACATTAACCAGGCCGGATGCCGCACCGGCGTCCTCGCGAGCGACACCCGCCACGCCTGCTGCCGTCAACGGGCCGAGCAGCAGGCCCTGGCCCAGTCCGATCAGGACCATGGGCGGTGCAATGCTCGTCCAGTAGCTCACGTCGGCATCGGCCTGGCCCAGCCAAAGCAGGCCCATCACACCTAGCAACAAGCCGGCGAGCAGAACCTTCTCGTTGCCGAAGCGTCGCGCCAGCCTGGGCACGGCCAGCGCCGAGGCGAAGTTGGGCAGCGTGACCGGTAGGAAGGCGATGCCCGCCTGCATGGGCCGCAAATGCAGCACGCCCTGGAGGAACTGCGTAGAGAAGAACCAGAAGCCCACGGCACCGCCCATGAAGAGCATGCGAGCCAGATAGGCACCGCCCCGCTCGCGGCTGGCGAGCAGTCGCAGTGGCAGGATGGGCTGGCGGACCCGGCGCTCGACCCACACGAATACGGCAATCATCAGTACTGCGACGACCAGGGCGGCCAGCGCGAGTGGGTCATGCCAGCCTGCTTCGGCCGCGCGCACCAGACCGTAGACCAGTACCGTCATGCCAAGGGTGGAACTGAACGCACCGCCCACATCGAAATGGCCGGGCTGCTTCGGTGTCTCCGTGATATGGCGCCTCGCCGCGGCGATTAGAACCAGGCCGATGGGCAGGTTGATGAAGAAGCCCGCTCGCCAGGACAGCAGGTCGGCGAACAAGCCGCCCAGGACCAAGCCCAGCGTGGCCCCGACGCCGGCCGCTGCTGCGTACAAGGACAATGCGCGGGTGCGCGCTGGGCCTTCGGCGAAGTGCGTGGATAACAAGGCTAGCGTAGATGGCGCCAGCACCGCGGCACCGACGCCCTGGATGGCACGGGCCGTTAGCAGCCAGCTCACTGATTGCGCGACGCCAATCGCCATCGAGGCCAAGGTGAACAGCGACAGCCCCGCGATGAACATGCGCCGCCGGCCGAGGATGTCTCCGGCGCGCGCCCCCAGTAGCAAGAGACCGCCGAAGGCCAACGTGTAGGCATTGGTCACCCAGGATAGCTGGGCCGCGCTGAAGCCCAGACTGGCTTGGATGCGCGGTAGTCCTGTGATGACGATGGAGATGTCCACCACGATCATCAGGTAGCTGGCCACGATGATGGCCAGCACGGTATTGGCGCTGCGTTGGGACATGACGCTTGCTCAGATGTCCAGCTTGCGCTCGGACATCCACTTGACGATGGCCGGGTCGCGGTGGGAGAAGAAGCTGCTCGTGTTGGTGTCGAGCGTGGCGATGCGGGCCATGTCGGCGTCGTCGAGCTCGAAGTCGAAGACGGCAATGTTCTCGGCCATGCGTTCCTTGCGCACCGACTTGGCCAGTGCGACGATGCCTCGCTGTGTCAGCCAGCGCAGCACGACCTGGCCGACGGATTTGCCGTAGCGCTTGCCGATGTCCGTGAGCACTTCATTCTGGAACAGGTTGTTGCGGCCTTCCGCGAACGGCGCCCAGGCTTCGGCCTGCACGCCGATTTCCTTCATGAAGGAAGCACTCTCCAACTGCTGCTGGAAGGGGTTCACCTCCACCTGGTTCACGGCGGGTGCAATCTCGTTGAACACCTTGATGTCCATGAGCCGATCCGGCTGGAAGTTGCTCACGCCGATGGCGCGCAGCCTGCCGGCCTTGTGGGCGTCCTCCATGGCCCGCCAGGAGCCATGCACGTCGCCGAAAGGCTGATGAATCAGATAGAGGTCCAGGTAGTCCAGTTGCAAGCGGCGCAGCGTTTTGTCAATGGCCAGCTGCGTGCGCTCGTATCCGGTTTCCTGGACCCACAGCTTGCTTGTCACAAAGAGCTGGTCACGGGCGATGCCGCTGTCCTTGAGGCCTTGACCTACGGCCGCCTCGTTCATGTAGGAGGCGGCGGTGTCGATCAGGCGGTAGCCGACGTCGATGGCGTCAACGACGCTGCGTGCGCAATCCTTGGCGTCGGGGATTTGAAAGACACCGAAACCCAGGATGGGCATTTCGACGCCGTTGTTCAGGGTGACGTGCTGCATGGCGGAGTCCTTTTGTGTTCGATGGGGCGAACTATAGGCATCAGACTCGCATCCGAATAGTGACAAACAGGTTGTTTTATTGGCATCCAATTGGCGACAATGAGCGGCAGGAGGCACACTCAAATGGCGATCAACGAACTTCGATCCGTCTCGACCTTCATCAAGGCCGCCGAACTGGGCAGCCTGCGCAAGGCGGCGCAGACGCTCAGCATCAGTCCGCAGGCGGCAAGCAAGGCGCTCGCGCAACTGGAGGCGCACCTGAACGCGCGGCTGTTTCATCGCACGACGCGGGTGATGTCCTTGACTGATGCGGGCCAGCGCTTGCTGGAGGATGTCCAGCCGGCGTTGCTGGGCATGCAGCGTGCGCTACAGAACGCTCAAACGGCAAGAGACGAGTTCGCCGGGCCCTTGCGCATCGCGGGGCCACGCACGACTTTCCAACCCATCCTCTGGCGATTGGTCGAGGAGTTCTGTGAGCTGTATCCCGGCATCCAGCCCGACGTGCTTCTCGATGACCGGGTGGGCAACTGGGTCGAGGATCGGGTGGACGTGGGCTTTCGGCTCGGCCCCTCGCCGCATGAGGGTGTCATCGCGCGAAGGCTGTTTCCGCTGCAAATGGTCATTTGCGGCGCTCCGGCTTACTTTGAACGTCATGGTGTGCCGGACTCGCTGGCCGCGCTTGCGTCACACCGATGCAGTGCTTTCCGGCATCCAGGGACCGGCAGAGTGGCGCCGTGGCATGTACGGGTGGGCGATCAGGCCATCGAGCAACCGGTCGTGCCCGCCATCTGCAGCAATGATGAAGTCTTTGAGCTGCAGGCCGTGCTGGCGGGCAAAGTCTTGGGTCAGTTGGCGGGAGTGACGGCAGCGCCCTACATCCGCTCGGGTCAACTCGTCCCCATTCTCAGCGACCACATGCAGGACTTCGCCAGCTACTTCGTGTACTTCGGCAGCCGGACGTCGCAACCGGCACGAGCACGGGCCTTCATCGACCTTGCGGTCAAGCGGCTGAGCGACAACGCAGAGTATGTGCTCGGTGAAAAGGAGTTGCGGGGCGGGCATCGCGGAATTCCTGGCCGTGCCCGAAGAAGACATTCTGCGCCCCTCAATGGCTGAGCGATTTTGATCGCAACGGATCGAACGGACGTTTTCAGCCAGCCACGAGCGACCAACGCCCTACTTTTTCATATAGCGAAATTTTTGCCACTTGGAAAGCCGGCGTAGGTATAGAGCAGCACCAGAACGACCTTGGCCTCACTGATCGTCATCCATACATCCAGCCTTTGGCTGAAGTCGACGTTTAACTGCGACATGTCGCTGGTCGCCATGCATGCGGCCATCTGTGGCTATTTTGCGGACAGGGTTTCGGACTTAGGTTGCGCACGTACCGCAGCCAGCGACTTTTCGCTGGGGTGGATGCCGAGTCCGGTGCACGCCAAGGCTGCTTGGTAGTCTTGATCGGTGACCTTGTTTTGCCAGATTACCGAGATGCAGTCTTCCCGCTCCGCGATGGCGACATGAGTCATTGAGCCGTTGGGGCCTGCACCATGCCAGTGGCGCACGTTCGGGGGTATGGCGACGACATCGCCGGGGCGGATAGCGTAAGCCGGCTGTCCTTGCTGCTGGACTAGACCCAACCCGGCTGTGACGATCAGCGTTTGCCCCAAGGGATGGCTGTGCCAAGCAGTCCGGGCACTTGCTTCGAATGTCACAGTGGCACCGCCCGCCTTGCCTGGTGGCAGGGCCTGGAAGGGCGAGCTGAAGCGGACAATGCCGGTGAAGGTATCGGCCGATCCCGTGGCGACCGGCTGGGCAGGCGCCAAATGCACCTCAACTGCCGGCATAACCACAGGGGCACCTAGAGATTGCGCGCCAGCGGCAGTCGCCGCGCCACGGTGTCTTACCCGTTGGTAGGCAAGGCGCTGGTAAAAGCGAGTACGAGCAAATTGAGCAGTGTTTGCCTTGATGGGGCTCGGCACACAAAGACTTCTGGACTAGAAGTCCCCGGATTGACCCGTCGCGAGTTGCCCTGCCTTTCGTGAAGCAACCCGAACCTCGAATTCCTTACAGCCCAAGCGCTAACGCCACTCTTGGCCGATCTTCCCTTATGACTGACCGATTTCCTGATGGTCACGCCACGTGAAATAAGAAGTTCGGTTTGAGATCAGCCACCGATTACCCTCGCGAACGTACTCATCCTTATAACTCACACCGTTGGTGCTCCTGATCTTCTTGCCGTCCGCTGCACTGATTAGGATAACGAGACAGTAGTGAACTGCCGTTGCGCGATCTCCATCAAGCTCCGCGGTATGTTGGCCATTGATGTGGTACGAGGTCTCGAAGTTGGCCATAAAGCTTGAAAAGGTTTCCTCAATCTGCTTGCGCCCTCTGAGTGACGCAAAGAGTTGACCTTCGAAGTAAGTGTCCACGACAGCGTCCTCAGTGAAGAGCAGCGCTTGCGTGGCGTTGTCCTTTTGGTCTGCGAGGTTCGAAAATGAATCAACGATGGCTTTGAGTGCGGCCTTGTCTTCAAGTGCCTTGATTCGTTGCTCCAGAGTTTCGGTTGGCATGAATATCCCCTATGTTGTTCGAGCCGAATAAGAGCACTAACAATATCAGCAAGGTTGAGAGCGACGGCTGCATAAGGTTGCAAGATTCTCGTCAAGGTTTGCACGATCCTGCATCCGTAGCCTGAATCTGCGACTTTAGGAAGAGTGGTGACACCGGGGGAGCAATCAAAATCGCACGACAAAGCGATTGGAATGGGTAGCAGTCGCTTCACACTTGGTGTTAATTGCCGCTATGCAGACGTCCTACATGCTCTGCACGGTTTATGAGCTGACGGAGTGGCTCCATGATTTCGCTCCTTAGCGGTAGCAGATGGGGCGTCAGCAAGGCTGACTGATCTGCCAGAGGCCGTACTTTTGTGTCTCCCGGCAATCGACTTCGGTAGTTGGATCATGGCAGGGTTTCCTTGTGGAACTAGGACTGGCGATGCTTAGCTCGCGCGGAGGCCGCCGACAGCTCTTTCGTGCTCAGCACGTAAGTCGACGTTTCATGCAGTCGCTCAATCGCTAGATCGATAAATGAGCGCACTCGCCTCGGCTGCGCCGTGCGACTGCCGTAGTACAAATGAACGTGGATATGATTGCTCATGTGTTTGAGAAGCAGCGGTACGAGGCGGCCCGCCCGAATGTGTTCGGCTACCGATAGATTCGCAAGCTGGCCGATCACCTGCCCTGCAAGGACGGCCTGCACTTCAAGTTCGGTGTCGTTGGTGGCGAATGTGGGCGAAACGTGCCGGTGCACGATTTCGCCATCGATGACGAGATACCACGGAAGCGCTTGCCCCGTGGCGGGATGACGAAAAGCGCTGCAGCGATGCGTCGCCAAGTCGTCCAGCGATTTCGGCGCCCCATGGCGCTCCAAGTAGGACGGCGCAGCACAGATCATGAGTTGAACAGGAAAGAGTCGCCGCGCGATTACGCCTTCCTCCGGTGATTGACCTATCCTGAATCCGACATCCACCCGCTCCGTAACCCAATTGCTCTTCCCATCGTCCAACTGCACATCGGGCTGCACGTCCGGATATAAGCCGCAGAACTCGTCGATGAGCGGCATCAGGATCGGCGAGAACGAGGATTTGGGGCCCACTATCCGAAGCGGTCCGGCGATTTCGTCCTTCGAAGCGCGAGCCTGGTTCAAGGCACGGTCAAGCGCAGCCAATGCGGGCTGCGTGGTCTCCAGGAACCGCTGACCTTCATCCGTCAGCGACAGACTCCGAGTCGTCCGATGCAAGAGCCGAACACCCAGATGGTTCTCCAGTTGTGCAAGCGCTTGACTTGCTGCCTGAGGAGATACGTCCTGGGCAAGGGCCGCCCGTCGGATGCTACCAAGTTCGACAGCCTTGGCGAAAGTGGCGATGGCACGTAACTCGTTGATCGGCATGAATGTATTCACTTTCTCAATATCCGCACAGTATCAATAAAAACTTGATTGTGGAACAAGTTTTTGCAACCTAGTTGATTGACAGACAAACGCCTACAGTGACATCTTTATCAAAGGGGGCGTGGCATTTCCGCTGCCTCTTCCTGAGTCAACCTGCCTGCGCCTCCCCGTCGGCAGTCCTTGATAGAGCGCTTCGTATTGAAGGAGATAAACATGAAACATCGTCAACTCGGCAGCAGCGGCCTGGAAGTGTCGGCACTCGGTTTCGGGTGCATGGGCCTGAGCTTCGGCTATGGCCACGCCTTGGATCGCTCGTCGGGCGTGAAACTTATCCGCCAGGCGTTTGACCGGGGCGTGACTCTCTTCGACACCGCCGAGGCCTACGGCGCGCTTAACGAGGAGATGGTCGGAGAGGCCTTGGCGCCGGTGCGTGACCAAGTAGTCATCGCAACAAAGTTCGGCTTCAAGGAAGGCAAGCCATCGCTGGGTACTGACAGCCGGCCAGAACGCATCCGCGCTGTCGTCGATGCCTCGCTACGGCATTTGCGCACGGATCGCATCGATCTGCTATACCAACACCGCGTCGATCCACAGGTGCCGATGGAAGACGTGGCGGGCACGGTCAAGGAACTAATGGCTGAGGGCAAGGTATGCCACTTCGGTCTATCCGAAGCCGGCGTCGAATCAATCCGACGCGCTCACGCCGTTCAGCCGGTTGCGGCTTTGCAGAGCGAATACTCGTTATGGTGGCGGGAACCCGAGCAGGCGATCCTGCCTACGCTGGAGGAGCTCGGAATCGGTTTCGTGCCTTTCAGCCCGCTGGGCAAGGGCTTCCTGACCGGCGCGATCAAGGCCGACACGCAGTTCACGAAAGACGATTTCCGCAACGTAGTACCACGCTTTTCCGCCGAGGCGCGACAGGCCAACCAAGCGCTCGTCGATGCAGTGACCCTGATCGCCCAAGTCAAGGGAGTCACGCCGGCCCAGGTGGCCCTGGCCTGGCTGCTGGCACAGAAGCCCTGGGTCGTTCCTATTCCGGGAACCACCAAGCTCTATCGCCTGGAAGAAAACCTCGGTGCCTCGGCTGTCGAATTGACCGGCGAAGAACTGCAGAACATCGCCGACGTTCTCTCGCACATCACGATCGAAGGCGCACGCTATCCCGCTCAGTTGGCCAGCCGAGTGGGGCGTTAATGACTGTCTACCGTCCTTTATCGCATTCGAAAGAGCCATTGCCATGACCTACCACGTAAAAGGCTACGCCGCCCACTCGCCCGCAAGCCGGCTGGGCCTGTTCGAGTTCGACCGCCGTAGGCCGCGCCTCGACGACGTTGTCATTGAAATCCTCTACTGCGGCGTCTGCCATTCCGACGTGCACAACGCGCGAAACGACTGGGGCAATGCGCAATACCCGATGGTTCCCGGCCACGAGATCGTCGGGCGGGTGCTCGAAGTCGGCCCTGAAGTCACTCGCTTCAAGGCAGGTGATCGCGTCGGCGTCGGCTGTCTGGTCGAGTCATGCCACCACTGCAATGCCTGCGGCAAGGGCTGGGAGCAGTATTGCGAGAACGGCGCAACCTATACCTACAACCACAACGACCCGATCGATGGCACGCGCACCTACGGCGGCTACAGCGAGAAGATCGTCGTGGCCGAGCACTTCGTGCTGAAGCTGCCTGATGCACTGGACGCGGCTGGTGCTGCGCCGTTGCTATGCGCCGGCATCACCACCTACTCTCCGCTGCGCCACTGGCAGGTCGGCCCCCGCAGCAAGGTAGCCATCGTCGGCCTCGGTGGCCTGGGTCACATGGGGCTGAAGCTTGCCAAAGCCATGGGTGCCGAGGTGACGCTTTTCAGCCGTTCGCCGGGCAAGGAAGCAGACGCGCGCCGTCTCGGAGCCGATCGCATCGTCATCTCCACCGACCCTGCGCAGATGGCAGCGGTGACCGGCCATTTCGACCTGATCATCGATACGGTGCCGTACCAGCACGACCTGAACCCCTACGTGCCGACGCTAGCGACCAACGGAGCGATCGTCATGGTTGGCTACCTTGGCCCACTGGAACCTCCTTTCAACACCGGCCCGCTTGTTTTCAACCGCAAGGCCCTGGCGGGCTCGCTGATCGGCGGCATCGCCGAAACACAGGAAATGTTGGACTTTTGCGGCCAGCACGGCATCCATTCGGATGTGGAAGTCATCCGCATCCAAGACATCAACGAAGCCTACGAGCGCATGCTCAAGGCCGATGTGAAGTATCGTTTCGTGATCGACATGACCTCGTTGAAACAGGAGGCTTCGGCATGAGCCCCGCACCGCTCAATTTGCTGGTTGTCGGAGCGACTGGCAGCATCGGTCAGCTCGCTGTCTCAGAGGCATTGCATCAAGGGCACACGGTACAGGCGTTGGTGCGAGATCTGGCTCGTGCAGGCAGTCTGCCAGCGCAGGCGCACCGAGTGATCGGCGATCTCACTCATCCTTCAACGTTGGTGCAGGCCGTCAAGGGCGTGGACGCCATCGTGTTCACTCACGGCTCAGAAGGGAATGGAAAAGCCGCCGCCGAGAATGTCGACTATGGCGGCGTACGCAATGTGCTTGCAGCACTCGGCGGTCGTAAGGTGCGCATCGCCTTAATGACCGCTATCGGCGTGACCAACCGGCAAGGCGCTTTCAACAACACGACCGAAATCCACGACTGGAAGCGCCGTGATGAGCGGCTGGTGCGAGCCAGCGGCCTCGCCTACACCATTGTGCGGCCGGGCTGGTTCGACTACAACGCTCCCGATCAGCATCGACTCGTGCTACTGCAAGGCGATACCCGTCATGCCGGCAATCCGAGCGACGGCGTGGTCTCGCGCCAGCAGATCGCCGAGGTCCTGGTACGCAGCTTGAGTTCCGAGGCCGCCCGCGGAAAGACCTTCGAGCTGGTCTCTGAACGCGGTCCGGCCACCACGGACTTCGACGCCTTGTTCGCGAAGCTGGACCTTGACACCGTGGGTGCGCTGGACGCTGTGCGCGACACGCCGAATATGCCCTTGAGCAATGAGCCCGCGCGGGTACGCGAGGACCTCCAACGAGTGGCCGGATAGCGAGCAGCGCAATCCGATCGGCTCCCTTATCCGCCACACCATTCACAGGAGAACAAGATGAAAGATGTCGTCGTTGTCGTCGGTGCCGGATTTATCGGCCAGGCCATCGCCAGGCGGGTCGGCGCAGGCAAGCACCTGCTGCTCGCCAACCTCACAGATCAAAGTTCGATCGAAGCTGCCAACGCGCTCGCCAATGCCGGGTTCGACGTTAGTGCAGCAGCGGTCGACATCTCGTCGCGTGCCTCGGTCCAGGCTCTGATCGAGAAGGCGCATAGTCTGGGCAGCATTACCGGCCTCATCCATGCTGCCGGTGTGTCGCCGTCGCAGGCGCCTATCGAGACCATCCTGAAGGTTGATCTGTATGGCACGGCCCTGCTGCTGGAGCTGGTCGGCGAAGTGATCGCACGCGGCGGCTCGGGCGTGGTCATCTCTTCCCAATCCGGTCATCGGCTGCCTGCGCTGACGGCGGAACAGGACAAGGCTCTGGCAAGCACTCCAACGGAGGAGTTGCTGAAACTGGAAATGCTCCAGCCGAGCAAAGTGACCGATACGCTGCATGCCTACCAACTGTCTAAACGCGGCAACTCGCTGCGTGTGATGGCCGAAGCCGTGCGGTGGGGGCGCCGCGGCGCGCGGATCAATACTATCAGCCCCGGCATCATCATCACCCCGCTGGCACGTGATGAGCTGACCGGCCCGCGAGGCGAGGGCTACCGCAGAATGATCGACACCTGTGCAGTTGGGCGAGCGGGGACTCCGGATGAAGTGGGCAACGTGGCCGCACTCCTGATGGGGTCGGATGGTGGCTTCATCACCGGCAGCGATTTCCTTATGGATGGCGGCGTAACCGCTGCTTACTGGTTCGGCGAAGCCGCGCCCGCCGTTACTCGTTGAGAACGCATGGAAACGCTGTCCGGCCGTCGCGACTTCTTTCAGCGTGCACTCTTGCTCACCACCGTCAGCAGTGCCGCTACCGCTGCGCGCGGGAATCCGACGACCGCCATGGTCCCTAGCCCGAACCAGGTTCTTGTCGCCTATCTGTCGCGCTCGGGGAATACGCGCGTGGTCGCCGGCCAGATCGCGCGTGCTCAGACTGCGGACGTCTTCGAGATCCAGGCGTTACAGCCTTATCCGGAGGACTACCGGCAGACGGTGGAGCAAGCGGCACGCGAAGCCGAAACCGGCTTCGAGCCGCAGTTGAAAGCAACGGTACTCGGCATGGAGCGCTATCGAATAGTGTTCCTGGGCTTCCCGATCTGGGGCATGACGGCGCCGCCGCCGATCCGGTCGTTCCTGACTCGCCACAACCTGACGGGCAAGATCATCGTTCCCTTCATCACGCACGGTGGCTACGGGACGGGGCGTAGCCTCGCCGTCCTCGCTCAACTCGCGCTGCGTGCACGCATTGCTGACGCCTTCGTCATGCAGGCGGACCAGGAGCGTGACACGCTGGAGCGGGTGACGAACTGGCTGCAGCAAAGACCCGGCGGCCGATAGATCCGATCACACCGACCACTGGGAGCCACCTGATGCAGACACAGAAGCACTTGAAGTCACACACTGTCGTGCTGGCTTCGATCTCGATGCTGTTCGCCACCTTCGCGAGCGCGCAAGTCGGGCAAGCCGAGGCTGCGAACTCTGTCCATTCTCCGGCGGCCCAGCACACCAACAGCATCGGCATCAGTTTCGTACGAATACCTGCCGGCAGCTTCATGATGGGATCGGGCGACGACGACCGCGACGCCGGCGCTGCGGAGAAGCCTCGCCACCGGGTGACGATCACGCGCCCGTTTTACTTGGCCCGGCACGAGGTCACGCTGACGCAGTGGGAAGCGGTGATGGGCAATAGCCCCTTTAATTCGCGGCGCTCGAATCCCTACTACGACCTGCCGGGCATGGCCGAGCGCCTGCGCAAGCCGTCGAATCCTGCCACCGTGTCGTGGAACGACGCTCAGGCTTTCATCCAGCGCTTGAACGAGCGCGAAGGCCACCGGCGCTACCGATTGCCGACCGAAGCGGAGTGGGAATACGCAGCACGGGCCGGCACGACGACGACCTACTCGTTTGGCGACGACGTGCAGCAACTCGGTCGATACGCCTGGTACGGCGAGGACTTCGCGTCCGGTGCAACGCATCCCGTGGGGCAGAAGCTTCCGAACGCCTGGGGTTTGTACGACGTGCACGGCAACGTCTGGGAATGGGTGCAGGACAGGTACAGCGACGCCTACTACGCGAACAGTCCGGCCAGCGATCCGCCAGGACCAGCCTCCGGTACGAGCCGCACCGTGCGCGGCGGGAGCTGGCATGTCACCTCCGGAAGCTGGCGCTCGGCATTTCGCAAGCCCTATGACCCGGACTACCGCGGCATCAGCATCGGCTTTCGGCTGCTGTTGGAAGAGGAAGCCATTCCACCCCGCCAGTCGGCGACGAGGGTAGATGTACCAGGCCAGCGGCCGACGCTCCGTAGCAATGCCAGCGAACCAAGGGGCAGTGCTGCCATTGCTCGGAATATTGACGCATCTCGAAGGAGTCAGAACCCCATGTCTCAACCACCCGCCGAACAACAAGCCATCCATGCACTGTACAGCCGCATGCACCGGGCTATGGTGACCTCCGATACGCGAACTTTGGCCTCCATGCTGACCGACGATTTTCATCTCGTCCACATGACCGGGTACGACCAGCCTCGCGCCGAGTGGCTGGCACACATCGAGTCGGGACAAATGCGTTACCACGACTCTGCGGAAGAGGAGGTTGTCATCAAAGTCGATGGCAGCCAGGCAACGTTGAGAGGCCGTAACCGGGTCAACGCCAACATCTGGGGTGCACGGGGAATTTGGCCTCTGCAGCTCGACATTGACCTTTCCTTGCGCGACGGACGATGGCTGATGTCCGCAGCGCAAGCCACTACCTACTGAGCTGGCATTGCGGGATTCATTTCATTCTTTGCACGATCCTGCATGGGTCGACACCAAAGTGAGACAAGCTCCGCCAGAAGAACTAAGCTGATACGCATGTTCAAGTTCACCGGCCACCTGTCGAACCCAAGCCTCCGCATGTCGGAAGATCCGGTGCGGGTGACGGTGTTGAAAGCGGAGTTGGCCGCGAGCATTGCCCGTCTAACCCGGGGAGAAGGTGCCTTCACGACAGCGATTCCTCGGCTGATCCTCGGCAAGGTTTCACGCACCCTGCATCCCGTGCACACGGTCTATGAACCCGCACTGTGCGTGATCGCCCAGGGCAGCAAGCGGGTACTGCTCGGCGATGACGTCTACGTCTACGACCCAAGTCAGTACCTCGTCTTTGCGCAGAACCTTCCTGTCGTCGGGCAAGTGATTGATGCATCGCCCGAATGTCCCCACCTGGCGATGCGGCTCAACTTGGACGTCAAGGAGATCATGGCCCTGGCATTGGAACTGGGCTTGAAGGGCAAGCCTTCTTCGGGTCATGAGGTCGGGCGCGGTATCTACACCAGCGACAACACGGTGGTCCTGCTGGAGCCGCTGCTGCGCCTGCTGGCGTTGCTGGAGACTCCTGAAGACATTCCTACCTTGGCGCCTCTGGTCATCCGGGAGATCGTGTACCGGCTATTGAAGTCCTCGGATGGCTGGCGGCTCGCGCAATTGGCCATGGTCGAGAGCCACAGCCAGCGTGTCGCGCAAATCATCGAGGTGTTGCGGAAGCGCTATGCGGAAACGTTGCGCATGGAAGACCTCGCCAAGCAGGTGCATTGGAGCGTCTCTGCGCTGCACCACCACTTCAAGGCCATTACGGCCATGAGCCCGCTGCAATACCAGAAGCAACTTCGCCTGCAGGAAGCGCGGCGCGTGATGCTCGGCGAAAACATCGACGCGGCCGCCGCAGGGCACCGCGTGGGCTACGAGAGTCAATTCCAGTTCAACCGCGAGTACAGCCGGTTTTTCGGGGCGCCGCCTGCGCGCGACATAAAGCGATTGCGCGAACAGCAGGCGACCGGCGGCATGAGCGGCTAAACGATTGAAGCGAGGGGCGTCCCGTGTAACGGCCCCCTGCGTGTACCACCCACAGCCGACGCCAGGGTGCCTTCGACGGCGGCCCAGGACGAACTCGTGCCTTCGCTGGGATGCGCACAGGCGAATGGACCACCAACGACAGGAGTTTTCATGAAGAAGCATCAACTGAGAGAGACGCGCATGGACTTTATCGAGCGCTGACCCCTGACTCTCCCACGCATACGACGCAGAGGAATTTCATGAAGCGTGTGTTGATTCTCGGCGCCCACGGGCAGATCGCCCGTGTGGCCACAGATCTGTTCCTGACCCGTCCCGAGATCCGGCTTACCCTGTTTGCCCGCCAAGGCCGACGACGACTGAAATTTGACGGCAACCCACGCGTAGAAGTCGTCGAGGGTGACGTGCTCGACGCTCAGGCCCTTGACGCGGTGATGCCGGGCCACGATGTGGTGTATGCCAACCTGGCCGGGCCGTTGGAGCAGCAGGCCCGGGGGATAGTGAAAGCCATGCTCAATGCCGGCGTTCGCCGCCTGATCTTCATCAGCTCGATGGGGATCTACGACGAAGTGCCGGGCGAGCGGCACGGCAGCATCCTCGATCCCTATCGCAAGGCTGCTGCCGTCATCGAAGCCTCGTCGCTGGACTACATCTTGCTGCGCCCGGCCTGGCTGAACAACCGAGACGAGATCGCCTACGGAACTACGCAAAAGGGCGAACCCTTTCAAGCGGCCGGCGAGTCGGTGTCACGCAAGAGCGTGGCTGATCTCGTAGTCCGGCTTGCAGTCACCCCGGAGATGGACATCCGGCACAGCCTGGGTGTTCACAAGGAGACGGTTCGTGCGAGCTGAGACCATTTCAGCCAATCCGGCGCATCGCGGGTACCTGGTGGTGATCATGCTCGCCAGCTACGCGATGATCGTGATCGACAACTCGATCGTGATCACCGGGCTGCCCTCCATCCGCGACGGCCTGGGGTTCTCGGCGGGTGGTCTGTCGTGGGTGCAAAACGCTTACGCCCTGGCGTTTGGAGGCCTCATGCTGCTGGGTGCACGTGCCGGCGATCTGCTGGGCCGGCGACGTGTTTTCATCGTCGGTTTGGGCATATTCAGTGTGGCCTCGCTGTTCATCGGCTTGGCCAGCACGCCAGCTTGGTTGGTCGGCGCGCGGGCGGTTCAAGGCATCGGCGCCGCCGTCCTCGCCCCCTCCACGCTCGCCCTGTTGTCCACCAGCTTTGCCGAAGGACCCGAGCGCAATCGTGTTCTCGGCTGGTATGGGGCGGTCGGCGGCATCACTGCCAGCCTCGGTCTGGTGGTAGGTGGCATCGTGGCGGACCTGATCTCTTGGCGGGCCGGCTTCTTCATCAATGTCCCGATCGGTGCACTTCTGATGTGGGGTGCCCGTCGCTACATCGACGAGACGCCACGGCAGTCCGGTCGGTTCGACATCGCGGGCGCGGTCCTCTCCACTCTGAGCGTTGTCGCGCTGGTCTATGGCCTGGTTCACGCGGCCGAGGAAAGCTGGTTGCATTGGAGAACGGCCGCACCGCTGTTGGCTGGTGTCGTGTTTGGCGCGCTGTTCCTGCAGGTTGAGCGTCATGCCGACCAGCCCATCCTTCCACTACGGCTGTTCGCTAGTCGCGAACGCTCGGGTGCGAATGCAGCACGCGTGCTGTTCATCGGCGCCGCGATGGGATTCTTTTTCTACGTCACTCAGTACCTGCAGGGCGTGCTCGGCATGCGTCCTATGTGGGCCGGCATCGCCTTTTTTCCGTCGATGCTGGTCAACTTCCTCGGTGCTTTGACTGCTCCAAGACTCGTGAACCGGTTCGGCCACAACGCTGTGCTGGCGGCCGCACTCACAACGTCGCTCGTGGGCATGGCGGGGTTAGGACAGCTCGATGCCGGTAGCCCCTTTCTGCTCGGCGTTGCGCTGCCGATGGCGCTGGTAGGCGCAGGCATGGGGGCTACCTTGGCGCTGCTCACGATCAACGGTGTGGCCGGCGTCGCACCGCAGGATGCCGGCTCGGCGTCAGGACTCGTAGGTGTGGCGCATCAACTAGGAGGCGCCCTGGGTCTGGCGATTCTCGTGGTGGTATTCGCGGCGCCCGTAGTGCCGAATGGGACCGCGCCAAACATCGAGCTTGCGCACAGGGTTGGCGCAGCGCTGTCCGGGGCCGCCGTCTTGCTGGCCTTCGCACTGCTTCTCGTTTTTTGGTATGTGGTTCGCAGGTCGCCATCGGCCAGGACCGGTGTGGAAGGTTCTGCCGTACGAAGGGATTCCCAATGACGGCGCTGACCCTGGACTGCGCCATCCTGCGCTGTCGTGTCCATAAGGCTCGGCGGTCTCCAACTCGGCTCGCCGAATGCTCTCAATCAACAGCAAAGGAAACATCATGAAGTACATCAAACTCGGAAACACTGGCGTCGACGTCTCGAAAATCTGTCTCGGGATGATGAGTTTTGGCAAACCAGGCAGTGAACATGGACTGTTCCCCTGGGCGGTGGACTTCGAAGACGCCAAGCCCATCTTTAAGAAGGCGATCGAGCTCGGCATCAACTACTTCGACACGGCCAACGTGTACCAGTTGGGCTCCAGCGAGGAGGTGACCGGCAAGCTCATCAGGGAATTCAATCTCGACCGGGATGACATCGTCGTCGCTACCAAGGTCCGAATGGAGATGCGGCCCGGTAAGCCAAACGGCAGCGGCCTTTCGCGAAAAGCCATCCTCGGCGAAATCGACAAGAGCCTGAAGCGGCTGGACCTGGACTACGTTGATCTCTACACCATCCATCGGCTCGACCCGCTGACCCCCATGGAAGAAACCATGGAGGCGCTCCACGATGTCGTGAAAAGCGGCAAGGTCAGATACATCGGTGCCTCGACCATGTACGCCTGGGAATTTGAAAGGATGCAGAACATCGCGGAGACGAACGGATGGACAAAATTCGTCGCGATGCAGAACCACTACAACCTCATCTACCGGGAAGAAGAGCGCGAGATGATCCCGCTGTGCAGGGATCGCAATATCGCGCTCACGCCATGGAGCCCACTGGCCGGCGGTCGACTGGCGCATCCATGGGGAACGGTCACGCAGCGCGTGAAGATCGATGAAGTCTCAAAGTGGGTCTGGGACGGTACCAACGACCTGGATAAGGTCGTCATCGACAATCTGCAATCTTTGGCACAGGCGCGAGGCATCTCGATGGGCCAGATGTCCTTGGCGTGGATGCTCAGCAAGTCCTACATCGCCGCACCCATTGTCGGGACGACAGCGACAAAGCACGTAGAAGAAGCTGTCGCGGCGCTGGAGATTCAACTCTCCGACGAAGAAATCCAGGCGCTCGAAAAGCCTTATGTTCCGCATCCCGTGCTGGGAATGATGTGAGGGACTCATTCCAAATAGTCGTTACCCAATAACTGTGTGGAAAGCAAGCCGCCCGAATAACCAGCGGATGGCTAGAAGTAGCAACCAAGTTTTGAAGTTAACCAGCGGTGTGCTCCGCTACCCCGGGAGTCATCACATTCAAAGAAGAGGAGGCGCACGCGCTCAACAACCGACTCGATACGCTCGTTGATGCGCCAGCTCAACGGGTCAGCGACCGCACGATCTTTGCGCGGCTCGTCAAACCAGAGGCGGCTCCAGTGAGAGCGGCGCGATCATGTTATGGAAACCTTTGAGTGGATCATCGTATTGCTGATCGCAGCAGCGTCTCTGGCCGAGCTAGCTCGTCGGATCGGGACGCCGTATCCCACACTGCTGGCGCTGGGGGGCGCGGGTCTGGCTTTCTTACCTGCGATCCCACAATGGACACTCGATCCTGAGTTGGCCTTGGCCTTGTTCGTGGCGCCGGTGCTGCTCGATGCAGCCTACGATACATCGGTTCGCGACCTTCGCGCGAACTGGCGTCCCGTAACCGGCCTCGTGGTGGCCGCAGTTGGAACGACTGTGGTCGGCGTGGCGCTGGCCTGCCGCTGGCTCGTGCCGGAGATGCCTTGGCCGATTGCGGTGGCGTTGGGCGCCATTGTGGCTCCGCCGGACGCAGCCGCGGCAACGGCCGTAATGCGTCAGGTGGGATTGCCGCACCGCGTACTCAACATCCTGGAAGGCGAGAGCCTGCTTAACGACGCCAGCGCGTTGTTCGTGTACCGCTTAGCCCTAATGGCGGCGATCGCGGGACCTTTGGGCTTCGGCGACTACCTGCCGGTGTTCCTGCTTACGGTGTTCGGCAGCATTGCTGCGGGCGTCGGCTTGGGCTTCGTCTTGCGCCCGGTGACGAGTGCGCCTGAGCACGTCCCCACGTCGTTGATCCTGCAGTTCGCCGTCACTTTCGGGGTCTGGATACTCGCCGAGAAAATCGGCCTCTCCGGCATCCTGACGATGGTGGCTTTTGCGATGACCATGGCGCGCGGCGGTGGCCCAAGACTTCCGGCGCGCATGCGCGTGCCGATTTTCGCCGTCTGGGAAACGGTGGTCTTCGTCTTGAACGCGCTCGCCTTCGTGCTGATCGGCATGCAGTTGCGACCAATCTGGGAGCGCCTGGGGAGCGGCACCGCCCGCGTCGATGCCGTCGTGGTGGCTGTGGTCGTACTCGGCGTAGCCATCGCGACACGGTTTCTGTGGGTGATGGGCTACAGCGCGCTCGTAATGCACAACAACAAGAAGATTGAGTCCGGGAAGCGTCCGAAACGATCGTGGGGCGGCGGCCTCGTGCTCTCCTGGGCCGGGATGCGCGGCATCGTGACCCTTGCCGCCGCCTTCGCTATTCCCGAGACACTGCCGGATGGTTCGCCATTCCCTTTCCGCGACCTCATCCTCCTGAGCGCGTTCGTGGTGGTGTTCGGCACGCTGGTGGTCCAGGGGCTGACGATGAAGACGCTCATCGGCTGGCTGAAGCTGTCTGACGACGATCCGGTAGCCGCAGAAGTGCGAGCGGGGCGGACGCTGATCTATCAGGCACTGCTCGACGCGATCCAGACGGACGACTCCGTGCACGCGAGACTGCTCAAGAAGGAATACCAGGGTGTCGTCGAACTGAACGCAAGCCAGGACAATGCGCAGCCGCTGAACGAAGTCCCTGGAGGGCCATTGCGGCGACAGGCCATCAAGGCTGCACGCCGCAAGGCAATCGAACTTCGCAATCAGGAAGCCATCGGCGAGCAGGCATACCGAGCGCTAGTGCAAGAGCTGGATTGGGCTGAACTGGCTGCCGGGGGAACTGCTGGCGGCTGAATACTGTGAATGGATGTTAATGGAGGTGCGGATAAAAACTTGGACTGGTTTTATGCCGCGAGCCCTAGGCTCACCCGGTATTCGACGGAGCTGAGAGCGCCGAGAGAGTGAACTACCTCCAAGTAGTCCAAAAATTCCGCCGCCCCTCCTGGTCAACCTGTCATCGGCGGCAACAGTCAATGTACGCGTTGTAGGCCTTTGGCATTTGGACAGGGTCGTTTAGCCCCGGGTCGGTGGCGCGGTTGATTGCCGCACGACCAGTTCCAGCGTGTCGACGCATTCCATTGGCGGGGTGTCGGGAGCGTTGTCTAGCAGGCTCAGTAACATTTCAATACCACGCGCAGCCATGGCGGTAGTGGGAATGGCTACTGTGGTAAGCCCGGGCCTGGACTGGGCCGACTGCTGGATGTTGGTGATGCTGACCACCGACAGGTCTTGCGGCACGCGTATGCCCAGGTCGGAGGCGGCGTCCAGCACGGCCAGTGCCGGCAGATCGTTCGAGACAAACAGGGCCGTGATGTCTGGCTTGCTGGCCAGATAGCGGTGCGCGGTGGCGTAGCCTTGCTCAAACGAATCTTCACAGACCATCACGTTGGCGGCAGGCAGCTCGGCACCCGCGGCGGCTATGGCCTGGCAGCAGCCCTCGTAGCGGCCGCCGTGGATGCCGTCGAGCGCACTGGCGATGATGGCGCCAATTTTCCGGTGGCCCAGGGCCAGCAGGTGTTCGGTCGCCAGCTGCCCCGCCTTGCGTGAATCAAAGCCCACGCAGGGGATGCCGGGGTGGCGCTCCGGGAATTCCCACACACTGACGACCACCGGCATGCCGCTGTCTGCCAGGGCCTGCAGCTGTGGCAGGTACAGGTCACCCCGGTTAGCGACCAGCACGCCGTCAGACAGCGAGCCGGCCACATCGTGCAAAAACTGCTGGCCGCCGTCTTCCTCGTGTTCGGTGTTGCAGATCAGCAGAAAGCGGCCGTTCTTGCGGGCCGCCAGATGGGCCTGCAGTGTGAACTCGGGGTAGAAGGGGTTGGTGATGCAGCTCACCATCAGCGCCAGGGTGGGGGCTTTGCGCTCCACCAGCGCGCGGGCGTTCAAATTGGGGCGGTACTTCTCGGCGGCAATTGCGGCCAGCACTCGCTCACGGGTTTCATCGCCTACGCGGCCCTTGCCGCGAATCACATTCGTCACCGTGGTGGGGGTGACGCCTGCGCGCAGTGCCACTTCTTTGATGGTTGCCATATCGGTCGGATGCGGATTTCGAAGGTGTTGGAGGGGCGTGGAGCAGCAGGGTGGATAGCCTGTATCAGGGCCTGATTGTCGTCTCAAGCAGAACTTTTTTTGCAAAACTAGTTTAACGTTAAATCAAATTGCGCTAGACTCCCGCAAAATTCAGAAAAATCAAAGTGTCGCCACAGGGGCGACGGCCAAATGCAGCGTTTGCTGTTTTTTTTGGTGCAGTTGATTTAACGTTAAATCAAGCAGGAGACAAAACATGGCGGCCATCCGTTTGCAGGGCGTATTCAAGTCGTTTGGCGACTTCCCACCGGTTCTGAAAGACGTGAACCTGGACATTGGCGAGAGCGAGTTTTGCGTCTTCCTCGGGCCGTCGGGCTGCGGCAAGTCCACGCTGCTGCGGATCGTGGCGGGTCTGGAAGACCCAACGGGTGGCGACATCGAAATTGCTGGGCAGCGCGTCAATGCCGTACCCGCGGCCAAGCGCGGCGTGGCCATGGTGTTCCAAAGCTATGCGCTGTTTCCCCACATGACGGTGGCCGAGAACATGGGCTTTGGCCTGAAGCTGGCCAAGAAGACGTCGACCGAAGTGCAGCAAAAGGTCTTGGAAGCCGCGCGCATTCTGCAGCTGGAGACGCTGTTGGACCGCAAGCCCAAAGCCCTCTCTGGCGGTCAGCGGCAGCGCGTGGCGATTGGCCGGGCGATTGTGCGGGAGCCGGGCGTGTTTCTGTTCGACGAGCCGCTGTCCAACCTGGACACCACCTTGCGGGGCCAGACCCGGCTGGAGATCGCCAAGCTGCATGCCAGCTTCAAACAATCGTCCACGGTGTATGTGACCCACGACCAGGTCGAAGCCATGACTCTGGCCGACAAGATCGTGTTGCTGAATGCCGGCGCTAATACCGACCGTTACGGCAGCATCGCCCAGGTCGGCGCGCCGCTGGAGCTGTACCACAGCCCCAACAGCCAGTTTGTGGCCGGCTTCATTGGCTCGCCCCAGATGAATTTCTTGGCCGCCCGCGTGCTGGACTGCAATGCCCACGGCGTTGCGGTGGCAGTCCACGCCACCGGGCAAACCGTGCGCACCCACCACAAGTCAAGCCAGTTGCAAGAGGGCCAGGAGTTGACGCTGGGCATACGTCCCGAGCATCTGCGGCCATGCGCACCGCAGGCCGTGGACAGCGTGGATGCGTCAGCGATCACCGGCCTCATTGCCGCCATCGAACGGCTGGGCGAACAAACCTATTTGCACTTCAGCTGTGGCGACAGCCAGAGCCTGATCGCCAGCGTGCCGGGCAATACCGCGCACCGGATGGGCGATGCGATCACGTTGGCAGTGCCCGCTGAACACTGCCATCTATTCACCGCGGACGGACGCGCGGTTCAGCAGAACTAAACCAAAACAGGAGACAAAGATGAAATTTAAGCAATTACTCACCGCATGTGCCGCCACCCTGGCACTGGCATCCGGGGCCCACGCGGGCACCATGACGGCCAACATCGCCTTCAAGGGCAGCGGCTCGCGGGCGGTTTGGGAGGGCATCATTGCCGACTTTGAGAAGGCCAACCCGGACATCAAGGTCAAGGCTGCCTTCATCGAAGAAGAAACCTACAAAGTGCAGTTGCCCGCCTGGCTCACCACGGCTGCACCCGACATCGTGAAATGGCATGAAGGCGAGCGCATGGCCTATTACGCTAAGCGAGGGCTGTTTGAAGACATCTCCGAGGACTGGGCCAAGAACGGCTGGGACAAAGACTTTGCCTCCTTGAAGGGTGCCTCATCCTATAAGGGCAAGCAGTACGCCCTGCCTACCGACTACTTCGGCTGGGGTGTGTACTACCGCAAGGACTTGTTTGACAAGGTGGGCATCAAGGCCGAGCCCAAGACCTGGGAGGAATTCCTGGACGCCTGCAAGAAGCTTAAGGCTGCAGGCATTGCGCCCATCGTAGTAGGCGGGCGTGATTCGTGGACACTGGCCGCATGGTTTGACTACCTGGACTTCCGCATCAACGGCTACGAGTTCCACATGAAGTTGATGGACGGCGAGATCGCCTACACCGACCCGCGTGTAAAGGCCGTTTACGCGGCCTGGAAGACGCTGCTTGACGAGGGCTACTTCATCGAAAACGCGCTGTCCTACACGCTCGATTCCGCGCAGCCGCTGTTCAACCAAGGACAGGCGGCGATGACCCTGATGGGCACCTTTTTGTCGGGCGGCATTCCGCCGGACGTGAAGCAAAAGACCGGCTTCTTCCAGTTCCCTGTGGTTAAGAGCGGTGTGCCGATGGCCGAAGACGGCTCGGCCGAATGCCTGAACATTCCAGCCAAGGCTAAGAACAAGCCGGACGCCCGCAAGTTCCTGGCATTTATGGGCACGCCGGAGATAAGTGGCCGGCTGGCCAAACCCTTTGGCACCTTGCCTGCCAACAACCGGTCGACGGTATCGGACGACCCGATTGCCCGCCGTGCGTTTGACATCCTGTCGTCCACCAAGGGCGGTATCGCGCAGTTCTACGACCGCGACATGACCAAGGAAATGGCCGACGAGGGCATGAAGGGCATGCAGCGCTTCATGACGGACCCCAGCAAGCTGGACGACATCCTGGCGCAGGTGGAGCAGCAGCGGCTGCGCATCTACGCGAAGAAGTAAATCCAAGCCAGGGGCTGAGACATCCGCCCCCGCGCCACTTCTCCAGAAAGCCATTCAAGCCATGTCCACACAAGCCCATGCATCGCCATTGGCCAGGCAGCGCCGCCTGTCTGCGGCCCTGTTTCTTGCACCCGCATTGACCGTATTTGCGGTGTACGTGATCTACCCCATCTTCAACAGCATCGTGCTCAGCTTCTATGACTGGGACGGTGTGGCCGACAAAGTCTACATAGGCTTGGCCAACTACCGCGAACTCTTTGAGTCGCAGACCTTCTATATCGCGCTGAAGAACAATCTGCTGTGGCTGCTGCTGTTCATGCTGGCGCCGCCGATTGGCCTGGCCTTCGCCCTGTTCCTGAACCAGCAGGTGCGTGGCATCAAGCTGGCCAAGTCGCTGTTCTTCGCGCCCTTTGTGCTGCCGGGCGTGGTGGTGGGCCTGGTGTTTGGCTGGTTCTTCGACCCGAGCTTTGGCCTCTTCAGGCTCATCGTGGGCCACGGCGTGCCGGTGCTGGGCGACGAGCGCTATGCCACCTACGGCATCATCTTTTCCGCGCTGTGGCCGCAGATACCGTTTTGCATGGTCCTGTACCTGACGGGGCTGACCGGCATCAACCACGAGGTCATAGAAGCCGGTCGCATGGAAGGCGCCAGCGGCTGGACCTTGCTCTGGCATGTGGTGCTGCCGCAGCTGCGGCCTGCCACCTTCATGGCCATCACCCTGACGGTGATTGGCGCGCTGCGCAGCTTTGACCTGATCGCGGTGATGAGCGGCGGCGGCCCTTACGACAGCTCGACCGTGCTGGCGTACTTCATGTACGACCAATCCATCAAGTACTTCCGGTTTGGCTACTCCGCCGCCATTGCGGTGGTGCTGTTTCTCATCATGTCGGTATTCATTGCGTATCAGCTGCGTCGCCTGCTGAAAGCAGAAAGTTGAGCGAGGGTCACCATGTTTCCCCTACCTATTGAGAAATGGAAGCCCATCAACCGGCTGGGCTACAAGTGCGTGCTGCCCATCGCGCTGCTGCTTTGGCTGATGCCGCTGCTGGCCGTGATGGTGACTTCGGTGCGGTCCAATGAGGATCTGTTGCAAGGCAACTATTGGGGTTGGCCGCAGAGCATCACGGTGGTGGAGAACTACCGCACCGTGTTGGTCAGCTCGCCCATGTTGCAGTACTTCTGGAACAGCTGCCTGATCACCCTGCCTTCGGTGCTGGGCGCCATGGCGTTCTCGGCCATGGCCGGCTTTGCTTTGGCCACCTATCCCTTCAAAGGCAACACCTCCATCCTCGCCACCTTTGTGGCGGGCAACTTTGTGCCGGTGCAAATCTTGATGATCCCAGTGCGGGACCTGACCCTGCAGATGGGCATGTTCAACACGGTGCAGGGTCTGGTGTTCTTTCACGTGGCATTCCAGACCGGCTTTTGCACGCTGTTCTTGCGCAACTTCATCAAGGAGCTGCCGTTTGAACTGTTTGAAGCCGCGCGCATTGAAGGTGCGTCCGAATGGCAGCTGTTCTACAAGATCGTGTTGCCACTCATAACACCGGCACTGGCGGCACTGTCCATCCTGGTCTTCACCTTTGTGTGGAACGACTACTTCTGGGCTCTGTGCTTGACGCAGGGGGACGAGGCCGCGCCCATCACCGTCGGGGTGGCCGCCTTGAAAGGGCAGTGGACTACCGCGTGGAACCTGGTGTCCGCCGGGTCTCTGCTAGCCGCCATGCCGTCTGTGCTGATGTTCTTTGCCATGCAAAAGCACTTTGTTTCCGGCCTCACCTTTGGCGCAACCAAGGGCTGAGGTCTTCCCCCACACCGCAGCTTCGACCTGTTGCCGGGGCTGCACATAACCATCATTAGATAGGAAATGACATGAAAGTCGGAGTCGATTACTACCCGGAACATTGGGATGCCAGCATGTGGGAGCAAGACGCCATCGCCATGAAAGAGGCGGGTGTCTCTATCGTCAGGCTGGCGGAGTTTGCCTGGTCAAGAATGGAGCCCACACAAGGCGTTTTTAACTTTGACTGGCTGGACAAGGCCATCGCTGTGTTGGCTGCACAAGGCATCGAGATCGTTTTGGGTACGCCCACCGCAACGCCACCCAACTGGCTGGTCGAGGCCTACCCCGATGTGCTGCCGGTGGACAGCAAGAAGCAACCTATGTACCCGGGCGTGCGCTGCCACCGCTGCTACAACAGCCCATCGCTCAAGCACTTCACTGCACTCATCGTGAACGAGATGACGGGCCGGTATGCAAACAACAAAGCCGTCATCGGCTGGCAGACCGACAACGAGCTGGCCGCCAACGATTGCCATTGTGTGAACTGCACGGCGCAGTTCAGGGTCTGGCTGCAAGACAAATATGGAACGCTGGAAAACCTGAACCGCGAATGGGGCACCGTGGTGTGGAGCGGCGAGTACAGCGCCTGGACCCAGGTGACCACCCCGCTGGGCGGCTCGCCGCACCAGAACCCCTCGCTGCTGCTGGACTTTCAACGCTTCTCTTCGGACTCGGTGGCGGCCTTCAACGGCTTCCAGGCCGCGCTGCTACGCGAGCGCTGCAAAGACCGGTTCGTTACCCATAACCTCTGGGGCTACCCGGTGGTGACGGACTACTACGACCTGTTCAAGGACATGGACTTCGTGTCGCTGGACTACTACCCCAGCACAGACCTTAAAAATGACGCCAAATCCAAGTTCTACCATGGTGCGTTGACGCACGATCTCACGCGTGGTGTGAAGCAAAAAAATTACTGGGTCATGGAGCAACTCAGCGGCACCCCTGGCTGCTGGTACCCCATGTCGCGCACTCCGTTCCCCGGCATGATCCGCGCCCATGCATGGCAAAGCATCTCGCGCGGTGCCGACGTGGTGGTGCACTTCCGCTGGCGTACCGCAAGGGTGGGGGCCGAGCAGTTCTGGCACGGCCTGCATGACCACCACGGCATTCCAGGCCGGCGCTTCCAGGAGTTCAAGCAGTTTGCGCACGAGGTGAATCGCCTCAGTGCCGCGCTGGACGGCACGGCCGTGGTGAATGACGTAGCCATGTTGTTCTCCCACGAACAGCACAACGCACTGAAGATCCAGCCGCAGTCGGATGGCTTCGACTACCTGGACAACTTCAAGCAACTGCACAGCGCATTCCTGCGCCTGGGTGTGGGCACCGATGTCATCAACTGGACGGCTGATATTGATCGCTACAAAGTGGTGGTGGCACCCTATCTGTTTTTGGAAAATGCAGAAGTCAACGCTAAGCTGCAGAGCTTTGCACAGGGCGGTGGCACCGTGGTCCTGACCACCCGTACGAGCGTGAAGAACATGAACAATGTGTGTGGGCCGCAGCGGCTGCCGGGTGGATTGGCGGCGATGGCAGGTGTCGAGGTGGACGAGTACGACCCGGTGGGCCGCGACCTGCAAACGCTGCGTTTTGCAAGCTCCGAAGAGCACACTTGCAAACAGTGGTGCGACGTATTAACCCCCACGACAGCCCGGACCATTGCGCACTATGCCTCTGAATATTTCGAGGGACGCAGCGCGATTACCAAAAACACGTTCGGTCGAGGATGTGTCTACTACATCGGCACGGTCCTGAGCGACTCCGCGTACAAGCATCTTTTTTCCGATGTGGTTCGTGACGCGAGCCTGGAGCACTTCGACGGTCTTCCAGAGGGGGTAGAAGTTTCTCGCCGGACGGGCTTAGGCAAAGATTTTTTGTTTGTACTGAATCTGTCCAAAGAGGAGAAGGTGGTTCGGTTGGGCCAGAGGCGTTATGCCTGCGAACTTTCCGGTGAGCAGTTCCATGACTGCATGACTCTCGAAGGCGGTGCTGTCCTGGTACTTCGGGAGATCGCCGCAGAAGTCTGATGCCTAGTGCAACGAGGGAGGTGTAAAGACAGACATCGTGTCCACGATGTCCAAGAGGCGGAGCGCAACGTACCCAAGGGTATGCAACAACAACGAGGAGACAAATATGCCACTGAGACAAAGCTGGATGAGATTCGTAGGGGCTGCCGTTGCAGCTATTGCATTGGGTGCCATAGGCTTCCCTGTAGGTGCCCAAACAAGCGGAGTCAACACGGTCTACACGCCCGGTGCTGGTTCCGTAAATCCCGGGGCTATGTATGCACGGACCATCACGCTGCGCCACAACGGCGATGCGAACGGAACCATGCTGACGACATTTGAGACTTACACGACTTCGACCCCCGTGTTCCCTGTTTACAAGAGCACCAATGGCGGTACGAGTTGGACGGCACTCTCGCAGGTTGCCGACACGGTTAACGGTTACGGAATGCGATGGAACCCGCAGATCTATGAGCTTCCGGCTCCCGTGGGGCAATTGCCTGCAGGAACCATCCTGATGGCGGGGCTTTCTGTGCCCTCTGATCTGAGGTCGACCGAGATTTTGTTATTCGCAAGCCGTGACAAGGGGGCGACTTGGTCGTTCTTGAGTTCGGTGGCCAAGGGTGGTGCGGGCTATGTGAGCGACCCCAACACGCCCGTGTGGGAGCCGTTCATCATGTACTACCAGGGGCAGATCGTGGTCTATTACTCCGACCAGCGACAAAACTCGGTGCATTCACAGCTACTGGATCACCAGACATCGACCGACGGTCTCACGTGGTCGGCCCCCGTCAACGATGTCGTGTACCCGGCCCAAACCGCACGTCCTGGGATGACATCGGTTGCCGCTATGAACAATGGCAACTGGATACTCTCCTACGAGTATTGCGGTGCTCCAGAGGGTAGCTGCCCGGTGTATTACAAGATTGCTACCAACCCGCTCGACTTCAATTCGGTGGTGGGGAAGCCACTCGTGTTGGACGATGGGTCGCACCCTTGCTGCCAACCCCATGTTGTTTGGACGCCTAGTGGTGGCGCGAACGGCACCATTGTTTTGAGCAATGGTCAGCAGCTACCTCTCGCGATCAATACGGCGGGCGGAGACCCGTCAGCATGGCGCTCGCAAATGTCCAATGCGCCGGGAGGTTACAGCCGCTCGCTCATGGTGCTGCCGGATGGAAGTGGTGTGATGACCGTCACAGGGGGTTACCACGACAGCAATTTTCTGAACAAGGTGCAAGTCGCGTTGGACAATGTAGCACCGGGTATCTCGATGGAGGCGACTTACCAACTTACCAATGTGTATTCAGGCCTTAAGCTCAGTGTGGCCAGTGCGTCGACGTTGAATGGCGCGCAGGTCGTGCAAGCGCTGGCTTCGACGGGTAGAGAGCAGCAATGGGTGCTCAAACGCCAGGCAAATGGCTATTTCACCATTAACAACGTTAACAGCGCTCTGGTGCTTGGAGTGTCGGGCGCATCCACTACCGATGGTGCGGCCGTACAGCAGCAAACCGCAACTGCCGGCGCCGCGTCACAGGAGTGGGCGGTTGTGCAGGGAGTGGATGGCGCGTTCACCGTAACGAATCGGAAAAGCAATGCATTACTGGACGACTACCAATGGGCAAAGGCGAATGGAGCACCGATGGTCCAATGGACCGACACTGGTTCTGCAAATCAGCGCTGGACATTCACCCAGGTTGCACTTCCAAGCCTCACGACCGGGCAGTTCACTATCCAGAATGGCCTAGGTAAATACCTTGAAATCCCAGGCGGTTCGACGGCCAGTGGCACCCAGGCGGATCAATGGTGGTATGCGAACCAAAACTGGCACCTGTGGACTTTCATCGCAGCAATCGGTGGCTATCGCATTACCAACGGCAATTCTGGAATGGCATTGACGGACGATTTCGGCAATGGTTCGAGCGTGGCGATTCTGCAGCGTCCGGTCAACACGTCGGATGCCAAGCAAGTATGGTCTTTGACACTCCACGGTCCCGATCAGTATTACCTTACAAACGTCAGCACAGGGCGCGTAGTCACGATTGCTGGTGGCGTCTCCACGAACTTGGCGCGGGCGGTGTCCTGGCCTGCAAACGGAACTTCCGACCAGGTCTGGACGGTGAAGCGCATCAACTAAGAACCTGTCGCGTTGATCCGGATGCCCGGGGTTGCGGTTTCTTTTGTAAAAGTGACTCTGGCGTAGGCAATACCTGCGCTGGAAGCTATCAAGTTCATAGTGAATGGCGGCCTAGGGTTTCACCTGATGTCGCAGTTGAAATCTACTTGTGCGGTTTCGCAATACGGGGTTGGCGGTGGCTTGGGAAGATCGCCCTATCGACAACAAACGCAGAACCAAGAACCTGCGTGCTGTCCAACTTCTGCTTGGGCATACCAAGTTGGAAAGTACGGTTCGCTATCTCGGTATAGAGGTCGAGGACGCCTTGGAAATGTCAGAGCAGACTGAGCTTTGACGGGATGGCCGGCAGCGGGCCCAGGCACTCGGCTGTCGGCTTATCCCCGCAAACGCGTCGTTCACAGCGATAACTCAACCGGCTGCTTTCGCTGCAAAGCCGTCCCTGCCGACGGCCGCTTCAGGCTGGAACCTCCGTCGGCGCATTTAGACCCATCGAGTACCGAGCAAGCCTCGGATTTAAGGCGTAACCGAGTCCAAGAGTTCCGCCGCTCCCCCTCACTGTCAAGATTCAAACGGCGCCAACACTCCATGCCGTCTAAATGCCAAGCAATGGGCAGTCGGACAGGGAATGCGGTGCATGGTGTGTAACGACCACGGTCGGCCCGTTAAATTCAATCGCCAATTGCTCCTGCAACCAGCGACGGTCCAGCAGGTGTTCTTGCAGCAAATCCAGAGGCGTCACCAGGTGCGTACCCTTGGCATCCTCCACCGAGACGCAGAAATGGTCCGCAATGGCCCCGGCACAGGCCATCATTCCCTGCTGGGCATCAGTGCGCAGTTGCCCGTCGTAGTCCCGGATCGGCACCCGGTAGTCTGTCCACAGCATGCAGCCCAGGAAACGAACGCCATGGATCACCACCGAGCTGCAGTCCAGCAAGTGGACTCCAGTCCGCACAGCCGTCTCCGCCATCCGCGCACGCTCCGGCTGCAGCGTTTGGTCATAAAACTCGTGGTTGCCGCCAAGTTGCAGTACCGGGCGCCCCAAGTTGACGGAAGGACGTGCCGCCCAGATCGACGCCCTATGGCCTGGGGACAAGATGTCGCCAGCGAGCACCAGGACATCGCTCTCGACTTCGGGCATGGAAAACGTGGCGTGATCCAGGTGCAGGTCGGACAATATATGGAGGCGCATGGCAGTTGGACTATGCAGTGAGAATGGCAGCGTACACCTGAATGGCCGAGTCGGCAGTGCACGCCACTGGAGCTGGAGATGTTCTATGACCCGCGATGAACTGATTGCAGCCGTGCCGGTGCACGACCACGAAGGACGTCCCTTCTACGTGGACTTGAACGACATCCCGCAGCCATGGCGGGATCAGTTCTCGGACGCTTTGTACGGCGCCCAGTGCCCCGTCGTACAGGGAGTTGACAAGGCGGCCTATGCGTGGGACTGGCAAAGCTGGGTCAGCGGCAGTTGGCATGGTGGGCGCAACGTACCGACAGGCCTGGAGGGCCAGCAGGCATAAACTGCATCATCTGGCATGGTCTACATACCGGTTGGCCGACTTCCTTGTGCTTGCAGTACTGGCCCGAGAATGGATGGAGACTACATGCCTGCAGCCTTCATGAACCCGGCCGCTTGGTACCCGTCAGTTTGTAGCCAATCAACGGGCTCCCAAAAATACATGTTGTTGCGCTGAGATTTCAACCTGCTTATTCTCACTACTTGGCTCCTGCGTATTCCGATCCAAAAAGCCAGTAGTTCCGATTCGAACCGGTCAGCCATTCCGACGCAAAAAAGCCACTTGTTCCGATCCGCACCTCGCCAGTGAATCCGATTCAAACCTTGCAAGCCTTTCCGATTCAAAAAAGCCATTGTTTTTTAGGTGCTACTTATTGCTTCCGCTGGAAGATTTCCAGTCATTAAGGTCGTATGGGGAAAATTTGACTTCTGGGAATGTTTAATCAGGCCCCTGCCAGGCCGCCGGAGGCCCCCCGGATCGTTGCATGTAACCATGCAACGATCTTGCCCGGAGCCATCGCTTAAATTTGCTTGGCGTCGAGCCCGACTTACTGTGCAGTCGGTCTTCGCCAGGACCATCGGCCAGGCAGCATGATCGTTGATGACAGAAGGGCGACAGCCTTGCCCAGTTTCCTTACGCGCGGTCAGTCCCTGTGCCTGGGAATCCCAGTCTGCCCTATGCCGATACCGGCAGGCCATGCAGTACCAACGTGCACCGAGCTCCACAACACTGGCATACATCCCTCATTTTGTGGATGTAACAAAGAACCATCTACAATAAAATTTACAAAATGAAACATAAATTCATTTGTGTTTAAAAAATACAGTGCCAGGGAGTTGTTTTTGATTGTTGTTGCCAATGAGGCGGCATAAGCCGTGGCGCGTATTACGTTCCACACTTGTTTCAGTGCCCGCCTGCCCACGCTATAGATTCATTTTTCTCAGCATTGGGCATCCCCGTCTGCAGCCACCAGATGGCTGCTTCAATGCCGACGGCTATCCGCTCGTCTGGACTTTACGTTCAAAAATGCAATGGTTGTGGTTCAAGGCGGAACACCCATCTGACATATCTAAGAATTAGCTTCCCCCTGTCAACACAAGGAAATATCTTGAAAACGTTTGTTGCTAGTCTATCTCTGTTTTTAATTGTCATTTCATTTGGAATCAAGCTGATTGCAATAATGAGCTACTCAAACTTTGATGAGTGGTTGAAAAATAGAGATTTGCTACTTAATTCAAAAAATGCATCAGAACGATTCCTGGCAAAGATTTTTTACGCCTATATTGATGGGCGTTGGGTTCTGGCCGGACTAGGGATTTTGGGCTTGCTTATTTCTTTAATCGTTCTTTAGGATTTTCAGATGGATGCCATAGGTTTTAACTCTGCAGTAGCTGCCACTAAATTTGCTGCCACCAATGCATTGGGCGTCCTTTATGGACCTGGCGCAAAAGCCTTTGCAGAAATTGCATTAGGCAATCCTGCAGTTTTAACCCAAATTGCATCGATGGGGGAAAAAAAGGAACGTGGAACTCTTGAAGGCTCCGATTACGCAACATTACTGCAAAATGTCACAAACATTGGTATGGCAATGGCGATAACTGGTGGCGCCACAATATCCTTTCCTGTTACTGCTTTGTGGACGTTAACGGGGATTGCGTTAGCAATTTATAAAAATCGCGACCGCATTTCCGACATCCTAAATGACTTGGAAAATTTGAGTATTGCAGATAGCGGTACATTGTTGACATTCAATACAACGGGACGTGAAGTCATTGACCCCACGGGCATTGATAAAAACACTTTGCTTCCCATCATTTCCCGCAATATTGGTACGACCCCAGACCCCCTAGTTAAAACCATCCGCTATACCGACCCGCTAGTTTTGGATTTAGATGGTGATGGCCTAGAAATCTCCCCCTTATCTAAAGGAGTCCTGTTCGACTCCAACGGAGACACCATTAAAACCGGTACTGCCTGGGTCGGAGCCGATGACGGTATGCTGGTGTGGGACCGCGATGGTAATGGCAGCATCGACTCGGGCAAAGAACTGTTCGGCGATGAAACTTTACTCGCCAACGGTCAAAAGGCGGCCAACGGCTTTGCTGCACTGCGCGAACTAGATACGGGAAGTGTGGTAAACGGTGTGACAGTGGGCGCTGGTGACGGTGTGTTTGATGCCAACGACGCACAGTACGCCAACCTGCGTGTCTGGCGTGACTTGAACCAGGACGGCATCAGCCAGGCTGGGGAAATGCAGACCTTGGCCGAGTCCGGTGTACAAAGCATCAAATTGGCGAGCGCCACTATTAGCGTCAACTATGGCGATGCCGAGTTGGTACAAAGTGGAAGCTACACGCGTGCTGATGGCAGCACCGGCCAAGCCGGCAGCTTCATCCTGGCGCAGAACAATTTTGTCCGTGAGTTCACGCCCATCACGGTGAGCGATGCGGCCAAGACTGTCAGCAACATTGGTGGTAGTGGCTGGGTACGGGATCTACAAGAAGCGGCAACCCAAAGCCCTGAATTGATTGATCTTTTCAACCAAGCAAAAGACGCCGGTTCGCGTGCAGACTACAAAGCAGCAGTCGCCAATCTGTTGCGCGAATGGGGCAATGATTCAGGCTACAACAGTGCTGGCAAGCAGGCTTTGGCTGCAGGTTACGGCTTGATCCTCAGCGACCCACAGGATGAGCAAGAGCGTGGATGGATGGACACCGCCATCAAGGCCAGCGATGCCGACCGGAATGCTTATCGGGCCACTCTGTCCACAGAAGACCTTGCCAAGTTTGA